>NZ_JBXUOV010000002.1:0-127474 GCF_057196585.1 Micromonospora sp. ATLC20 | reverse complement strand
CGGGAGCCCTTCTGCTCAGCGACCCGCTCGACGACCTTGGCCAGCTTGTCCGCGTCGGTGACCGACACGGTGAGCTGCTCGACCGCCGGGGCCGCCGCGGCCGGAGCCGGGTTGAGCGAGTTCGGCCGGACGGTGACCAGCGGCAGACCCTTGGTGACCTTGGACTTGACGATGGTGGAGCCGGCGAACGCCACCTGGGTGGCGGTGCCGTCGGCGGCCAGGCCGACCACGTCGGTCAGGATCCCGTTGTCCAGCTTCACCGCCAGGCGAGCGGCGATCTCCTTGCCCTCCTGCGACGAGGCGAGCAGCACGGCAGCCGGCTGGACACGCTTGACCAACTCGGCGACCACAGTCGCCTTCGGGGCCACCAGGTAACCGTCGATCTCCTCACCCTCGGCCGCGTAGATCTTCTCCGCGCCGTACTCACCGAGCTTGGCGCTCAGCGCCTGCGCGGCGCCGGCGCCACCGAGGACCACAGCGCTCGGGGTGCCCAGATCGCGGGCGAGGGTGAGCATCTCCAGGGTGACCTTCTTGACGCCGAACTCCCGGGTGGCTTCGACGACGACGAGAACCTCAGACATGTCAGTGACCTCTCACACGAACTTCTCGGTGGCGAGGAACTCGACCAGCTTCACGCCGCCCTCGCCCTCGTCGGTGATCTTCTCGCCGCCGGAACGCGGCGGACGCTTGGAGTGCTCCACCACAGCGCTGGTAGCACCGTCGAAGCCCACCTCAGCCGGAGCCACGCCCAGGTCGCCCAGCGACAGCGTCTGCACCGGCTTCTTCTTGGCGGCCATGATGCCCTTGAAGGACGGGTAACGCGGCTCGTTGATGGTGTCCCAGACGGAGACCACCGCCGGGGTCGAGGCGGTGACCACCTCGTAGCCCTCCTCGGTCTGCCGCTCCACAGTCAGACCGGACCCGTCGACGGTGAGCTTGCGGGCGCCGGTCAGAGCAGCCACACCCAGCCGCTCGGCGATCATGTGCGGCATGACCTGCACCCGGCCGTCGGTCGACTCGGCACCACAGATGACCAGGTCGGCGCCGAGCTGACCGAGGGCGGCGGCGAGCACCTTCGAGGTGGCCACCGCGCAGGAGCCGTGCAGGGCGTCGTCGACGACGTGGACGGCCTTGTCCGGGCCCATGGACAGCGCCTTACGGATCGACTCGGTCGCCCGGTCCGGACCCATGGTCAGGATGGTGACCTCACCGCCGTGCGCCTCCTTGATCTTCAACGCCTCCTCGATGGCGTACTCGTCCATCTCGTTGATGACGTTGTTCGCCGAACCGCGGTCGACGGTGTTGTCGTCAGAACGCAGGCTGCGGTCCGCGCCCGAATCAGGCACCTGCTTGACGAGTACGACGATATTCATCGCTTCGATCACCCTTCCTGTCTCGCGGCATCACGCATGCTCCGGGCGTCCTGGCCGCCGAGGGAGTCACTGCCCACCTCGGCATTGTGCGCGTGGGCCACGTGGTGCAGCCCGAACACCGAATCCATCCCGTCCCGCAGGCCCATGAGGTCCTCGGCCTGGTTGACCGCCTTCTTGGTCAGCGCAAGACCCAGACGCGGCATCTGTGCGATCCGTGCGGCGAGCCCCATGACCTCCGCCTCGAGCTGGTCTCTGGCGACCACCCGGTTGACCATGCCGAGCTCGGCGGCGCGCGCCGCCGGCATCCGGTCGCCGGTGAAGAGGAACTCCTTGGCGAAGCGCGGACCCATCACCCACGGGTGGGCGAAGTACTCGACGCCGGGGATCCCCATGCGGACGACCGGATCGGCGAAGAACGCGTCGTCCGAGGCGACGATCAGGTCGCAGGACCAGGCGAGCATGAGGCCCCCGGCGATGCACGCTCCCTGCACCATCGCGATCATCGGCTTGGGCAGCTCACGCCAGCGGCGGCACATCCCGAGGTACACCTCGGACTCCCGGGCGAACCGGCTGTCGGCCCCGGCCTTGCCCACATGGTCCCACCACAGGCCGGCACGCCGGTCGAACGACGAGTCGATGTCCCGGCCCGGCGTGCCGATGTCGTGGCCGGCCGAGAAGTGCTTGCCCGCGCCCGCCAGGACGACGACCTTCACCTCGTCGTCCGCGGCCGCGCGGTAGAACGCGTCGTCGAGCGCGTAGGTCATCGCCGAGTTCTGCGCGTTGCGGTACTCCGGCCGGTTCATCGTCACGACGGCCACCGGCCCTCGCGTCTCGTACCGGACGACCTCCGCCGCCTGCGGGTCCACGCCGCTGGTCTCGCTCATCTGGATCTCCTTCTCACGGGTCGGGTGTACGTCGTGCGGGGCCGGCGGTCAGGACGCGGGGCGCACGCCGGTCAGGCCGACACCGAGATCGTCCAGCAGAGCCGCCCGGTGCCAGGCGGCGCTGCCCCACGACGACTCCAGAGCCCACGACCGCTTGAGGAACAGGTGCAGGTCGTACTCGGTCGTGTAACCGATCGCGCCGTGGCACTGCAGAGCGGCCCGGCCCACGACGTGCGCCGCATCGGACGCCAGCGCCTTGGCCGTCGCAAGGGAGCGCAGCCGGCCCGGGACGCCCGCGGCCAGCTCGAACCCGGCCGTCGCCACCACCGGCGCGGCGAACTCCAGGTGCAGCAGCGCCGTGGCGAGGTGGTGCTTGACCGCTTGGAAGCTGCCGATCGGCACCCCGAACTGCTCCCTGGTGCGGACGTGCTCGACCGTGAGTTCGAGCATCCGTCGGGACAGCCCGATGAGTTCGGCCGAGGTCGCCAGCACCCCCCGCTCCCAGGCCAGCCGCACCACCTGCGGGTCGTCCACTGTCGCCACGAGCCGCGCGGCGGCGTACCCGGTCAGGTCCAGCGCGACGTCCACCGACGGCGATGTCGACGCCGCCGCGTCGGACACGTCGAGAATCTCGATGCGCCCCGTCCCACCGAAGCCGCCACGCAGCACCAGGTCGACACCGGAACCGAACGCGACATGCCCGGTCTCCGCAGGGTCGGCGCCGACCGTGAGGCCCCCGTCGACAAGCTTCGCCAGCAGGTCCGGGGCGCCCGCGGCGAGCACCGCCGGGGCGACCGCGAGGGTCGCCGTGAGCGGCAGCGGCGGGGCGGCGTACCCGATCTGCGCGAAGACCGACACGAGGTGGTTCTCGTCCAGGCCCAGCCCGCCGTCGTCCTCGGCCACCAGCAGCCCCGCCACGCCGAGACCGGCCAGGCTCTCGGCCAGTGCGGCCACCTGCGCCGATCCGGCTCCGGCACGTACCGTCTGCGGCGGGCACCGGTCGGTGAGCACCTGACGGACGACCGCCTCCAGCTCCCGCTGCTCGTCACTCGGAGCGAAACGCACGCCTGATCACCTCCTCGGCAGACCGAGCAGGCGCTCGGCGATGATGTTGCGCTGGATCTCGTTGGTGCCCGCGTAGATCGGACCCGACAGCGAGAACTGGTAGCCGCGGGTCCACGGCCCGTCGACGAGCGCGTCCGGGCCGAGCAGTTCCAGCGCCGTCTCGTGCAACGCGATGTCCATCTCGGACCAGAAGACCTTGTTGAGGCTCGAACGCGCGCCGGCCGGACGACCCTCGACGATGTCGGTGACCTGAGCCAGCGTGAACTGCTGGTAGGCGTGCGCCTGCATCCACGAGCGCGCCACCCGGTCGCGGAGCAGGTCGGTCGCCGCCTCCCCCCGCTCGCCCGCGAGCGCCACGAGCGCGGCTGCCGCCTTGAGGAAACGCCCCGGTGAGCGCAGCGTCAGTCCCCGCTCCGAGCCGGTCGTCGACATCGCGACCGACCAGCCCTGGTCGACGCCGCCGAGGACCGCCGAGTCCGGTACGAACGCGTTCTCGAAGAACACGTCGGCGAAGCCCTCGTCACCGTCGAGCCGGTCGAACCCGCGCACCGTCACGCCCGGGGTGTCCAGCGACACGAGGAAGTACGTCAGTCCCCGGTGCCGCTGCGCCTGCGGATCGGTACGGAACAGCCCGAACAGGTGGGTGCAGAACGCGCCCCGGGTCGACCAGGTCTTCTGCCCGCTCAGGCGCCACCCGCCGGCCTGCTCGTCCCGCACCGCCCGGGAGGTGATCCCCGCCAGGTCGCTGCCCGCGCCCGGCTCCGACCAGCCCTGGGCCCACAGGTCCTGCGCCGCCGCCATCCGCGGCAGCAGCTCGTCCTGCTGCTGCTTCGTGCCGAACTCGAAGATCGTCGGGGCCAGCAGGAAGATGCCGTTCTGCGTCACCCGCTGCGGCGCGCCGGCCCGGTAGTACTCCTCCTCGAAGATGAGCCACTGCCAGATCGAAGCCTCGCGGCCGCCGTACTCCTGCGGCCACGACACGACCGACCACCGGTCCGCGTGCAGTGCCCGCTCCCACTCCAGGTGGGCGGCGAAGCCCGCCGCGGTGTCCCCGGAGGGCAGCGGCTGCCGCGGCACGTTCGCGGCAAGCCAGTCGCGGGCCTCCGCACGGAACTGCTCGTCCTGCGCCGACCAGGTCAGATCCATCTCAGTCCCGTCCCGTCCCGGTGGAAACCGTCGGCGGCGTGTCGCGGTAGCGACGTAGTTGCGTACGCGCCACGGTGCGCAGGTGTACCTCGTCCGGGCCGTCGGCGATGCCGAGGATGCGGGCGCTGGCCCACATCCGGGCGATCGGGAAGTCGTCGGTGACCCCACCGCCGCCGTGCGCCTGGATCGAACGGTCCAGCACGTTGCGGGCGACCCGGGGCGCGACGACCTTGATCGCGGCGATCTCGGTCGCGGCGCCCTGGATCCCGACCTGGTCGATGAGCCACGCCGCCTTGAGCACGAGCAGGCGGGCCTGCTCGATCTCCATCCGGGACTCGGCGATCCAGTTCCGCACCACGCCCTGGTCGGAGATCGGACCGCCGAACGCCTCGCGGGCCATCGTCCGGCGCACCATCAGCTCGAGGCCCCGCTCGGCCATGCCGACGCAGCGCATCGCGTGGTGGATGCGGCCCGGGCCGAGGCGGGCCTGGGCGATCGCGAACCCCTCGCCCTCGGCGCCGAGCAGGTTCGTCACCGGCACCCGCACGTCGTCGAACCGGATCTCGCAGTGGCCGTGCTGGTCGTGGTAACCGAAGATCGGCAGCGAACGCAGAATCGTCACCCCGGGGGTGTCGACCGGCACGAGGATCATGGACTGCTGCCGGTAGACGGCCGCCTCCGGGTCCGTCTTGCCCATCAGCACGAGGATGGCGCAGCGCGGGTCCGCGGCGCCGGTCGTCCACCACTTGCGTCCGTTGATGACGTACTCGTCGCCGTCACGCACGATCGAGGTGGCGATGTTGCGCGCGTCGGAGGAGGCCACGTCCGGCTCGGTCATCGAGAAGCCGGAGCGCATCGTGCCGTCGAGCAACGGGGTGAGCCACCGCTGCTTCTGCTCGGGCGTGCCGAACATGTGCAGCAGCTCCATGTTGCCGGTGTCCGGCGCGGCACAGTTGATCGCCTCGGGGGCGAGGTAGGGCGAGCGTCCGGTCTCCTCGGCCAGGTAGGCGTACTCGACGTTGGTGAGGCCCGACAGGTCGGGCAGGAAGAGGTTCCACAGCCCCAGCTTGCGCGCCGTCGCCTTCAGCTCCTCGACGACCGGCGGCAGGACGTGGGACACCCCGCCGTTCTCGCGGGCCGCGGCGGCGAGCTCGGTGGCGTACACCTTCTCGGCGGGGTAGACGTGCTCGGCCATGAACGTGCGCAACGTCGCGAGCAGCTCGCTCGCGCGCGGGCCGGGGCCGAGGTCCATCCGGGTCAGGTCGGTCGCGTCAGCCACCGTCACTCCTTGCCTGAGCTCGTGCGGAGGGCGATCTTGCCGCGAGCGCCCCGGTTCAGCACCGTGCCGAGCGCGCGAGCGGCCTCCTCCAGCGGGAAGACCTCGCTGACGTGCGGCCTCAGCCGGCCGGCGGCGATCCACTCCAGCACCGTCGTCATGTTGGCGGCGTTCGCCGCCGGGTCGCGCCTGGCCCAGGCGCCCCAGAGGACCCCCAGCACCGCGCCCTCGGTGAGCAGCAACCGGTTGAGCTTGACCTGCGGGATCGCACCCGCCGCGTAGCCGACGGTGAGGAACCTCCCGGCCCACGCGAGGGTACGCAGCGCCGCGGTGGCGGCGTCGCCACCGACGGGGTCGTAGACGACGTCGGCGCCGGCGTCGCCGGTCAGTGCCCGCACCGTCGCTGTCAGGTCGTCGTAGCCGATGGCGTGGTCGGCCCCGTGCGCCAGGCACAGCTCACGCTTGTCCTCGCTCGACGCGGCCGCGATCACTGTCGCGCCGAGGGCCTTTCCGATCTGCACGGCGGTGAGGCCGACGCCGCCGGAGGCGCCGAGCACGAGCAGCGTCTCGCCGGCGGCGAGGCCGGCCCGGTCGACGAGGCCGTGGTAGGACGTGCCGTAGACGACGGGGATCGTGCCGGCCTCGACGAGGTCGACGCCCTCGGGCAACGGGTGAACCATGCGGGCGTCGACCAGCACCTGGGTGGCGTAGCCGCCGATGCCGCAGAAGCCGATGACGCGGGTGCCGACGGGCGGGCCGGTCACTCCGTCGCCGAGCGCCGCGACCGTGCCGGCGACCTCGCAGCCGGGCACGAACGGCAGCTCCGGCTTGGTCTGGTAGGTGCCGGCGACGATGAGGCCGTCGGGGAAGTTCACCCCGGCGCCGACGACGTCGACGAGCACCTGCCCCGGTCCGGGCTGCGGCTGCGGCCCGTCCACGACCGTGAGCACCTCCGGACCGCCGAGCTCGCGGACCACAATCGACCGCACGGCTCAGTCCTCGCTGCCCGGGCGCGCCGCCTTGTCGGTGCCGGCGAACTCGTCGCGGATCCGGTCGGCGACCCCGGTGAGGTTGAGCTCGTAGGTGAAGCCCTGCTCGAAGCGGTAGCTGCGGTTGACGTCCCACAGGTCGATGCCGTTGAGCGAGGCCTTGGCGGCCCGGATCACGGTGGGGTCCTTCTCGGCGATCCGGGTCGCGACGGCGAGCGCCGCCGCGCGCAGCTCCTCACGGGCTACGACACTGTGCACCGAGCCGTACGCGTGCAGCTCCTGGGCGGTGGCGGTGGCCGAGGTGTAGACCATGGCGCGCATCCGGTGCTGGGGCACCATCCGGGACAGGTGGGTGGCCGCGCCGAGGGCGCCGCGGTCGACCTCGGGAAGGCCGAAGGTGGCGTCGTCGGAGGCGACGATGACGTCGGAGTTGCCGACCAGGCCGATGCCGCCGCCGAGGCAGAAGCCGTGGACGGCGGTGACGACCGGGACGGGGCACTCGTAGACGGCCTTGAACGCGGCGTAGCACCCGCGGTTGGCGCCGAGCAGCGCGGTGAAGCCGTCGGTGTGCTGCATCTCCTTGATGTCGACGCCGGCGTTGAAGCCGCGGCCCTCGGCGCGCAGCAGGACGACACGCACCGACTCGTCAGCGCCGGCGGCGTCGAGGGCGGCGGCGAGCGCGAACCAGCCGGCCACCGGCAGCGCGTTGACCGGCGGGTTGTCCACGACGATCTCGGCGATCCCGTCGGGGTGCACGGTCGCCGTCACCGGCGCGTGGCTCGTGGGACTCATCCTTGCTCCTCGGTGCTCTCGGGCTGCTCGCCGGCCTCGGGGGTCGCGTCGCCGACGGTGGCGTCGAAGGGCAGCACGAACGTCGCCCACACGGTGACGGCCGTGTCGCCGGTCTGCCGCCGGCAGGTCAGCTCGATGTCGACGCGGCCCTCATGGCCGTCCTCACTTTCGAGCACGTAGGTGCGCAGCGGAACGCCTTCGAGAGTGAGGACGTCGCCGGGCCACACCTGGGCCAGGAACCGGATGCGGAAATCACGCACGTTGGGGCCGCCGAGCCAGTCGGTGGCGTAGGTGCCGAGCAGGCTGGCCTGCCACATGCCCACCGAGAAAGGGCTGGGGAACCCTGCGGCCCGAGCGAAGACCTCGTCGTGGTGGATCGGGTTCATGTCGCCCGAGGCACCCTGGTAGCGGACGAAGTCGGTGCGGGTCACCGGGCCGTAGGCGCGCGCCGGAGGGGTCGCCGGGACGGGCAGGACGACCTCGGTCGTACGGGGCTGGGCGGTGGCCGTCGTGTCGCTCATGCGGACGCTCCGTCCCCGGTAATCGGCGGGCGGGCCGTCTCGACACCGGTGAGCTTGGCGCGGGCGACGAGACGCCCGGTCTCGTCGTGGAAGTCGGTGTACATCACGGCGAAGGTCATCTCACCGCCGCGACGCCCCACCTTGGTGTAGATCTCGCCGATGCGCGACTGGCAGGTGAGCCTGGTACCGGCGCGGGGCGGCTCGCCGAAGAAGGTGTACTGCTGCTCGGCGTGCAGGCCGCGCTGCTGGTCGAGTTCGACCGCGGACCACGGGTTGGAGTCCTCGCCCTGCCAGAAGAAGGTCGTCGTGAGGAACGTCGGCTGTACGACCGGGTTCTCCTCCCGCAGGTAGGCCGCGTCAGCCGCTCCGGTGGCCAGCGCGAACTCGCGGATCTTGCCGCGTTCGACGTCGAGCCGGAAGGGGGCGCCGGTGACGCCCTGCGCGTCGGGGTTGGCCACGACGAGCTCCTTTCGTTGGTCCGCGCGAGCCGGCACGGGTCGCCGGCACGCAGCGGGTGGTCACGGGTGCTGGCTCGAGACGGACACGACCTCGCCGGTCATGTACGACGAGTAGTCACTGGCGAGGAAGACGATGACGTTGGCGATCTCCCACGGCGTCGCGGCCCGGCCGAACGCCTCCTGGGCCGAGAGCTGGGCGAGCAGCTCGTCGCTGGTCACCTTGGCCAGATGGGCGTGCATCGCGATGCTCGGGGACACCGCGTTGACCCGGATGCCGTGCTCGGCGACGTCGAGGGCCGCGCAGCGGGTCAGCGCCATGACTCCGGCCTTGGCCGCTGCGTAGTGCGCCTGCCCCTTCTGCGCGCGCCAGCCGATGACGGAGGCGTTGTTGACGATGACCCCCTTGCCGGCCGGGATCATGTGCCGCAGCACCGACCGGGTCGCCTTGAACGTCGAGGTCAGGGTCACCGACAGCACGGAGTCCCATTGTTCGTCGGTCATGTCCTGCACCGCCGCGGTGCCGCCGAGGCCGGCGTTGTTGACGAGTACGTCGATGCCGCCGAACTCCGCGGCGACGGTGTCCATCAGGTGGTCGAGCTGGGCCTGGTCGGTGACGTCGCACGGCACCGCGAGCGGCCGGGTCCCGGTGAGGCGCTCGATCTCGTCGGCCGACGCGGCGAGGCGGCGCTCGTGGCGGTCGCTGATGGCGACACGCGCGCCTTCCTCCGCGGCGCGGCGGGCCGTCGAGAAGCCGATGCCGGTGCCGGCCGCGGCGGTGACGAGCACCGAGCGCCCGGAGAGCAGCCCGTGGGCGGGGCCGGCCCAGTCGGCGATGTCGGTGTGACCAGTGTCAGACACGGGTGGCCATCTCCTTCGCGATCTCCTCGACGGTCCAGCGGGCACCCTTGTCGATGGTCCAGTCGTAGCTCCACGGCGCGCAGCGACGGATCTCGCCGCCCTTGGCGTAGTACACCTCGCCGGTCACCGGCGCGCCGGCGGTGAGCAGCCAGGCGACGAGTGGCGAGACGTTGCCCGGGTGGTAGACGTCGAACGCGGCGGGGTCGGCCGGGGCGGCGACCATCTCGCCGATGCCGGGCAGGTCCTGGGTCATCCGGGTACGCGCGACCGGGACGATCGCGTTGACGCGTACGCCGTAGCGGCCGATCTCCTGGGCGAGGATGACGGTGAGGGCGGCGATGCCGGCCTTGCCCGCGCCGTAGTTCGTCTGCCCGACGGCGCCGATGATGCCCGAGGTCGACGAGACGTTGACGATCGAGGCGACCGGCTGGTTGCCGGCCTTGGACTCGGTGCGCCAGTGGTCGGCGAACACCCGGCACGGCGCGAACGTCGCGCGTAGCTGGCCACGGATGACCGCGTCCCAGTCGTCCTCGCTCATGTTGACGAACATCCGGTCCCGCAGGATGCCGGCGTTGTTGACGAGGCCGTCGACGCGTCCGTAGGTGTCGCGGGCGAGCGCGAGCAGTTCGCGGGCGCCCTCGGTGGTAGCGACGTCCGCGGCGCTGGCCACGGCTTGCCCGCCGGCGTTCGTGATCTCGGCAACGACGGCCTCGATGACCGAGGGCTCGCTGCCGGTGCCGTCGGCGGCGGCGCCGGTGTCGGCGGCGACGACCGAGGCGCCTTCGGCGGCGGCGAGCAGGGCGTGCTCACGGCCGAGGCCGCGGCCGGCACCGGTGACGACGACGACGCGTCCCTGCAGTGCTCCCATGACTAGTCCTCCTTGTGCGCGACCGGCGTCGACGTGACCGGCGCGGGCACGCCGAGTCGGTCGAGGGTCCGGGTGGCCTCGTCGATGATGCGGTCGATGAGTTCGGCGACGCTCGGGACGTCGGCGATGAGTCCGACGACCTGACCGGTGGCCATGACGCCGAGGTCGGTCCTGCCCTCCAACAGGGCCGACCGGTAGAGCATCGGAGCGTTGGCCGCCATGACGACCTGGCTCCACGTCAGGTCGTGGGCCTTGCGCATGGCCAGGCCCTCGCGGACCATGTCGCCCCACGGCGTGCCGGACAGCTTCCGGAAGGCGAAGGCGTTGCGTACGGCCCGCAGCAGCCGGCCGGCGGCGGAGGTGCGCTCCAGCTCCTCGATCGTTCCGGCACGCAGCACGCGCTGCGGCACGCCGTCGACCTGCAGGGTCAGCACGGTGTCGTTGACCGTCTTGGACAGGTAGACGTCCTTGACCGATGGCTGGACCGGCGAGTCGCTGGTGAGCAGGAAGCGGGTGCCCATGGCGATGCCCTCGGCACCGTAGGCGAGCGCGGCGACGAGGCCGCGGCCGTCGAAGAAGCCACCGGCGGCGATGACCGGGATGTCGACGGCGTCGACGACCTGGGGCAGCAGCAGGCTGGTGGGCACCCCGCCGGTGTGGCCGCCGCCCTCCCCACCCTGCACGATGACGGCGTCGGCGCCCCACGCGGCGACCTTCTCGGCGTGGCGGCGTGCGCCGATCGACGGGACGACGACGAGCCCGGCGTCCTTGCACTTGGCGATGAGTTCCTGCTTGGGGGCCAGGGCGAAGGAGGCGACCTTGACGCCGGCCGAGATGAGCAGGTCGATGCGCTTGGCGACGTCCGGCTGGTCGGCGCGGATGTTGACGCCGAAGGGCGCGTCCGTGCCGGCCTGGATCTGCTCGACGGCCACCACGAGCTCGTCGTAGGAGAGCAGGCCGGCCGCGAGGATGCCCAGCCCGCCGGCGTTGGCCGTCGCGGTGGTCAGACGCACGTCGGAGACGTAGCCCATGCCGGTCTGGACGATCGGGTACCGCACCCCGAACAGGTCGGTCGCGCGGGTACGCAGCGTCGGGTGCAGCCCGTGGCCTTGGCTCATGCCGGGATCTCGCGGTCGCGCAGCGAGCGGGGGTCGATGACCTCGCGGATGAGGCGCAGCTCCTCGGCGCTCGGCTCGCGGGTGGCCGGGACCTCACCCTCGACGTGCACGGCACAGCCGGTGGCGGCGTGGAACTCCTCGATCGTGACGCCGGGGTGCAGGCTGAGCAGCCGCATCGTGCCGTCGGGGCCGCCGAAGTCGAGGACCGCGAGGTTGGTGACGACGCGCCGCAGCTCGTGGTGGGCGCTCGCGGCCGGGCCGGCGGCCCGGGCGCTGTCGGTGCCGACGCCGGAGACCATGTCGACGGTCCGGACGAAGCTGCGCGTGGAGTGGTTGGGCACCCAGTAGCTGGTCGGGTGGTAGATGCTGTTGCCGGGGGCGCCGCGCACGCCGAGCAGCTGCACCTTGGGCCGGGCGTAGTCGCCGATGGCCGAGATGTTGGTGTTGCCGTGCCCGTCGATCTGGACCGGGATCATCATGACGTGTCGCTTGCCGTGCCAGACGAGGTCGAAGATGGTGCGGAACGGGCTCCAGCCCTCGATGACGACGCCCTCAGTGGCGTGCGGGTCCGCGCCGATCGCCCAGGAGCCGGAGACGAAGTGGGCCTCACCGTCGGTGAGCAGCAGGTCGGGGGCGACGGTGAGCCGGGCGAGGCGGACGCCGATGGCCGGGATCGTGCCGAAGGCGCTGGCGATGGACTCGCCGTCGCCGGCGAACGTGTCCGCCACGGCGACCGCGCAGTACTCGGCGCGGGTCACCGGCGCGTCGGCGGTGGTGGCGCTGCCCATGGGCTGGTCCGCGGACTCGGTGGCGGCGCTGCTCATGCGACCTCCTCGGCTCGGGCGGCGACGGCCGCCTGGTAGTCATCTTCGGTACCGGACAGGTACCGCTTCTCGAACTTGGCCCAGGCCTGCGGGTCGCCGGCGGCCTTGACGTACTCACGCTGGAAGGCCTCGTCGCGCTCGTAGTCGGGGGCACAGGAGGTGAAGTGCGCGCCGTTCGGGGTCTCGACGACGCCGGCGACGAGCTGACGGTTGATCTTGATGGTCGCCGAGTGCCCGGCGGCGCTCAGCTCGGCCGTGGGCACGATCCGCTCGCAGGACATGAAGGCCTGGTCCGCGGCGAGGCAGTAGAGGTCGTCGAAGTACGGGTCGGGCCCGAGGAACTGGCCGTTGCCCTGGGCGTCGGCGCGGTTCATGTGCACGAGGGCCGCGTCGAGGCGCAGCGGCGGCATCGCCACGAGCCGCTCGGTGCCGTACGGGTCCTGGACGAGCTTGAGGTCGGGGTTGTGCTTCAGGACGTCGGACCCGAGCCCGGCGCGGGTGGGCAGGAAGGGCAGGCGGATGCCGGCGGCGTACAGCCCCCACTGGAGCATGCCCTCGTCGTACTCGGCGACCTCGACGGCGCCGTTCTGCCGCGCGGCGCGGAAGTGCGGGTCGAGGGCGATGCTGTCGAGGGAGACGAAACCGAAGACGACCTTCCTGACCTTGCCGGCGGCGCAGAGCAGCCCGACGTCCGGCCCGCCGTAGCTGACCACGGCCAGGTCCTTGAGGTCGGAGCGCAGGATCTCGCGCACGAGGGCCATGGGCTTGCGCCGTGAGCCCCAGCCCCCGATGCCGATGGTCATCCCGGATTCGAGCCGCGACACGATGTCGCGAGCTGTCAGAGTCTTGTCGGCCATGTGTCCCTCATCGTTGCGTCTGTCGGAGCACTGCCCGAGCGGTGCTGAGCAGCGCGAAGGGCGAGTCGCGTGCCGGGCATCCACGGCCGGTCGCCATGTAGCAAGCGCTTGGTTGGTACCCTAACAGCCCCAGGGGAAGGGTCAAGACCCTGCGGCGAAGGAGGACGGCAGATGGACACCGTGGTGCGCGAGCGTGTCGGCGCGGTGGGAGTCATCAGGATCAATCGGCCGCAGGTACGCAACGCCCTCGATCCCGACACCCTCCTGGCGATGACCGACGCCCTGCTCGGATACGACGCGGACCCGGGCGTACGCGCGGTCGTGCTGACCGGCACCGGCGAGTTGTCCTTCAGCGCGGGGATGGACCTGCGCGCCGCGGCCGAGGGGCGCCTGGTCGACGTGGCCCGCAGCCCGCTGACGCTGCTGCGCGGCGGCTACCGCAAGCCGGTCATCGCCGCGGTCAACGGGCCCGCCGTCGGCGGCGGCTTCGAACTCGCCCTCGCCTGCGACCTCGTCGTCGCGGCCGAGCACGCCTACTTCGCGCTGCCCGAGGTGGGGCGCGGCATCGCCGCCACCGAGGGCGGCACCGACCTGCCGCGTCGCGTGCCGGTCGCCGTAGCCCTGGAACTCGGGCTGACCGCCGAACCGCTTCCGGCGGCCCGGGCCCACGAGCTGGGCCTGGTCAACGCCGTGGTCCCCGCCGGCGAGGTCCTTCCGCGAGCGCTGCGGCTGGGCGCCCGGATCGCGACCCACTCCCCTGCGGCGGTGCGGGCGACCAAGCGGCTCATGCACCTGAGCCTGGACCCCCGCGTGGACGATCTCGCCGCGGTCAACCGGCTCGCGACCCTCGAACTTCTCGCCGGCACGGACGCCGCCGAGGGCGCGGCCGCGTTCGTCGCCAAGCGGGCGCCGCGATGGGCGGACGCGCCCTGAGCGCTCAGGGACGCGCCGCCGCGATCTGCTCGCGCGTCCACGCGACCGAACGGGTCACCGCCGGCTCGGCGCCCTCGGCCTCGATGGCGGTGCCGATCAACTCGACGTCGACGATGCCGGCGTAGCCCGCCCCCAGCACGCTCGCCAGCAGACCGGCCATCGGCAGGTCGCCGTCCCCGGGCACCCACCGGTTCGGGAAGGTCGAGGTGCCGACCCGGAAGTCGGACACCTGCAGCAACTCGACCTGACCGATCCGGTCACGAATCAGCTCCGTCAGGCCCCGCTCCTGCCAGCAGCAGTAGAGATCGAGGCAGATGCCGATGCCGCAGAGGTCGGCCAGGGCGAGGGCGTCGCGCGCGGTGTGGGTGAAGCTGAGGTCGCACTTGACCGGCAGGGTGTTCTCCACAGCGAGGCGCACTCCGTGTTCGCGGGCGGTGGCCACGACCGGAGCGATCCGCTCGGCGAACCGGTCGGCCGCCTCCTCCCACGTCAGGTGCGCCGAGGGGCCCGAGGTGAGGTAGACGAGGCCGGCCCCGAGCCTGCGGGCGTCGACGACACCGTCCCGCAACGCCGCGACCTGCTGCGCCCAGCCCGATTCGTCGTCCGGGTGGGCGGTGAAGCTGTGCACGAGGTAGCCGAGCCGTACGTCCTGCCGGGCGAGCAGGTCGCCGAGAGCCGCCACGCCGAAGGCGGTGGCCTTGCTGCGCTGCAGGCCGACGAGGTCGGTACCGGTACGCCGGTACATCGCGATCTCCTCGGGCAGGTCCCAGGACATCGCGGCCATGCCGCTGACGCAGACCGGATTGGTCGTGACGGACATCGGGCTCCTGTCGGCTCGGCGGTCGTCCGTGGGGGACGTCGGGTCAGTCGAGGTATTCGATACGCGCCCGGCGTACCCCGAGGGGCGCCAGGTGCGGCCGCAGCCGGGCCGCGACGGCCTCGGCGATGCGCTCCGGGGTCCACGCCGTGTGCCGCAGCACGGGCTCGGCGAGCGCCGGGTGGGTCGTCAGCATGAGTTCGGGACCGTAGGAGCGCAGCACCTGGCCGGTCAGGTCGACGCTGAGGTCGGAGAGCAGGTAGAGCAGCAGCGGCACGTTGGCCTCGGGCGCTATCCCCGCGTTCTGCCCGCTCGGT
Source organism: Micromonospora sp. ATLC20 (assembly GCF_057196585.1). NCBI lineage: Bacteria > Bacillati > Actinomycetota > Actinomycetes > Micromonosporales > Micromonosporaceae > Micromonospora > Micromonospora sp. ATLC20. The sequence continues at coordinate 112,378 of NZ_JBXUOV010000002.1, read as the reverse complement.
ACGCCGCGGAACTGTTCGAGCACCTCGGCCATCCGGGTCTGGGCGTTCGGGGATATCGCGTTGACGCGGATCCCGACCTCGGCGAGTTCGGCCGCCCAGGCGTAGGTGAGCGTGGCGATCGCGGCCTTCGTCGCCCCGTACACGGCCGTCTCGGCACGGCCCATCTGCTCGCCCGAGGTGACGTTGACCAGGACCCCGTGCCCCTGGGTACGCATGGCCGCGATGGCGGCGTCTCCCCAGGCGATGGCGCCGAGCACGTTGACCTCGAGCATCCGGCGCACAGTGGCCTCGGACTCGGCGCCGGCGCGAGCCATCGCGAAGACGCCCGCGTTGTTGACGAGGCCGTCGAGCCTGCCGTGCTCGGCGAGGCAGTCACGCACGAGGTCGTGCGCGCTCGTCCAGTCCGCGACGTCGGCGACCCTGATCGAGCCCTGGCCGTCCGCCGTCGCGAGTTGCCCGCCGAGCCGTTCGAGTCCGTCCGCGTCGACGTCGACGGCGATCACGTGGGCCCCGGCCGCGGCGATGCCCCGGGCGTATGCCGCCCCCAGCCCGTTCGCGGCGCCGGTGACGAGGACGACGCGACCGGCGAGCAGGCCGGTGGATCTGGTGGCGGGCGGACGGCCGGACGGGCCGGCGGGGACCGGGTCGGACATCGGGCAGCCCCTCTCGGCCGATCGGGATCCGCAGCGCGAACTACCGAGCGAGCGCTTGGTTGGTAGGACCGTAGGCGTTGCGAGGACCCCGGTCAAGGAGGGCTGCCTTTATCATGCTGAAGGCATCGAAGTGATATAAAGCAAGCGCTTGACCAACACATATGCTCGAGGAACCGGGAGCACTCATATGTCGACGACCCAGGACCGACGCTCGGTCATCCTCGACAACGCCGCACACCTCTTCGCAGCCAAAGGAATCGATGCCACGACCGTCCGCGAGATCGCCGACTCGGTCGGCATCCTCTCCGGCAGCCTGTACCACCACTTCAAGTCCAAGGACGAGATGGTCAACGCGATCATCTCGGACTACCTGACCGACCTGACCTACCGCTACGGCGAAGTCCTGGCGTCCGAGGAGAAGCCGGCGACCCAGTTGCGCAAGCTCGTCACGAGTTCGCTGGCCAACATCGAGGCCCACCCGCACGCGACCGAGATATACCAGAACTCGAGCAGCTACCTGCCCAAGATCGAGGGCTACGAGCACATACGCGAAGCGGCCGCCACGATCCAGCGGGCCTGGATCCAGGTGCTAGAGGCCGGTATCGCCACGGGCGACTTCCGCAACGACATCCCGGTACGGGTGCTGCACGGCATGTTGCGCGACGCGCTGTGGCTCTCGGTCCGCTGGTTCAAGCCGACCCCGTCGTATTCCATGGCGAACTTCGCCGACGACTTCGTCTCGGTGTTCCTCGACGGCATTCTCGCCCACGACTGAGCACCAGACAACCAAGCGCTTGCTAGGGTGGCTCCCTGAAGAGGAGGCGCGCCCATGACGGCAGCAGGTCACGCCCGGACAGGTCCGGCCCCGATCGACACCACCCGGCACGCCGGGCTACCCGCGGGCGTCGACGCCTGGCTCGGCCGCGCGGTGCCCGAGTTGCAGGGGAACCTCCGCCACGAGGTCATCGCCGGAGGGCGTTCCAACCTGACCTACCGGATCACCGACGCGGCCGGCCACGTCGTCGTGCTGCGCCGTCCACCGCTCGGAAACCACCCGGCCACCGCACACGACGTACTGCGCGAGGCGCGGATCCTGCGCGGGCTGCACGGCCACCTTCCGGTGCCGCGAGTGCTCGCGGTCGAGGAGACGGGCGAGGTGGCCGGCGCGCCTCTCGTCGTACTCGAGCACCTCGACGGCGTCATTCTGCGCAGCCCTGCCGACGTCGATCGGCTCACCACCGAGGCCGACCGCTCGCTCATCGGCCCCACGCTCGTCGACGCTCTCGTGGCCGTGCACCGACTCGCCCCGGAGGTCATCGGGCTGGGAGGTCTGGCCCGTCGCCGTGACTACCTCACCCGCCAGCTCGGGCGCTGGCACGAGAACTGGCGCCGGAGCAGGATCCGCGACCTGCCCGATCTGCAGACCGCGCACGAGCACCTCGCGGCCGCGGCGCCCGAACAGTCCCGCTCCGGGATCGTGCACGGCGACTTCCGCCTCGACAACTGCATGCTCGACGCTCGATGGCGGGTCCAGGGCGTGCTCGACTGGGAGCTGACCACCGTCGGAGACCCGCTGGCCGACGTCGGCCAGCTGCTCGTCTACTGGGCGCAGGCCGGCGACACGGCCCGCGCGCTGTACGACCCGGCCACGGTCCGGCCCGGCTTCTCGACCCGGGACGACCTGCTCTCCCGGTACTGCCTCGCCACCGGCACCGACCCGGAGCGGATCGACTACTTCGTCGCCTACAACTGGTGGAAGACCGCGTGCATCGTCGAGGGCGTGTACGCCAGGGTCGCGCAGGGCGCGATGAGCGGTGGTGACCGCACCGCGGCCTCGTTCGCCAAGCAGTCGGCAGCCCTCGCCGGCCGGGCGGCGGCCCTCGCCGCGGCGCTGCCCCGGCCCTGATCCGCGCCCGGCCGTACCCACTCGGAGTGGTGGCATGAGCCAGGTGTCGACGTCCCCGGTTCGACCGGGGACGTCGACACACCCGCCTAGGAGAGGCGCTCGATGACCATCGCCATGCCCTGGCCACCGGCCGTGCACATCGTCTCGAGGCCGAACTGGCCGTCCCGGGCCCGCAGCCCGTTGATGAGCGTCGTCGTCATCCGCGCTCCGGTCTGACCGAACGGGTGGCCCAGGGCGATCGCGCCACCGTGGACGTTCACCCGCTCCGGATTGGCCTTGAGGTCCGAGATGGACGGGACGACCTGAGCGGCGAACGCCTCGTTGAGCTCTACCAGATCGATGTCGGCCATCGAGAGCCCGGCCAGCGCGAGGGCCCGCCTCGACGCCTCGACCGGACCGAGACCCATGATCTCCGGCGAGATCGCCGAGACACCGGTGGACAGGATCCGGGCCAGCGGCGTGACGCCGAGTTCGGCGGCCTTGCGGCTGGACATGATGACGAGGGCGGCCGCGCCGTCGTTGAGCGGGCAGCAGTTGCCCGCGGTCACCGTACCGTCGGGCCGGAAGACCGGCTTGAGGCCGGACAGCGACTCGCCTGTCACCCCGGCGCGAGGACAGTCGTCGGTGGCCACGACGGTGCCGTCGGCGAGGGTCACCGGCGTGATGTCGGTGGTGAAGAAGCCCGACTCGATCGCGGCCTGGGCCCGCTGCTGGCTCGTGGCGGCCCACTCGTCCTGCTCGGCGCGGCTCACCCCACGGTGGCTCGCGACGTTCTCGGCGGTCTCGCCCATCGCGATGTAGACGTCGGGCAGTTCATTCGCGTCGCGTGGGTCGGTCCACGGGCCGGCGCCACCCCGTCCGCGGGTGGCGGTGCGCTCCCCCGCCGCGGCGAAGATCGGGTTCTTCGTGTCCGGCATGCCGTCGGCCTTGCCGGCGGCGAAGCGCGAGACGGCCTCGACCCCGGCGGAGACGAGCACGTCCGCCTCACCGGAGCGGATGGCGTGCAGCGCCATCCTGGTCGTCTGCAGGCTCGATGCGCAGTACCGCTGCACGGTCGTCCCGGGGACCCGGTCGAGCCCGAGTTCGACCGCGACGACGCGCGCGAGGCCCCAGCCCTGCTCGCCGGCCGGTTGCGCGCAGCCGAGCATGAGGTCGTCGATCTGGGCCGGATCCAGCGCCGGCACCTGGGCCAGGGCCGCCTGGACCATCTGGGTGGCCAGGTCGTCGGCCCGCATCGAGGCCAACGACCCCTTGAAGGCCCGGCCGATCGGCGAGCGCGCCGCGGCGACGATGACTGCGTCCTGCATTGGTGTCCTCCGGTTCTCGGGCTGGCGCCCGTGACGGCGGTGCCGTCGGTGTCAGGTCTGGTCGGGGCGTCGGGCCTGCCGGCGAGCAGGGCACCGGGGCCGGTGCGCCCGCACGAAGCGCATCGCCGGGCTCACCCGGTGAGCTTGAACTTCTGGATCTTTCCGCTCGCGGTTCGTGGCAGTGCCGGAACGATGGTGAAGCTGCGCGGGCGCTTGAAGTTGGCCAGCCGCTCCCGGCACCACGCCTCGAGCTCGCCGATGAGCGCCGACTCGTCCCCGTTCCAGGCGGGAACGGTCTGCACGAAGGCGCTGCCGACCTCGCCCATCCGCGCGTCGGCGACCCCGACGACTGCGACGTCGAAGACGGCGGGATGCTCGGACAGCACACGCTCGACCTCGGCGGGGTAGACGTTGAAGCCCCCGACCATGTAGACGTCCTTGATCCGGTCGGTGATGCGCAGGTAGCCGTCCTCGTCGACCCACCCGACGTCACCGGTGTGCAGCCAGCCGTCCTCGTCGATGGCCTGCGCTGTGGCGACCGGGTCCTCGAAGTAGCCCGACATCACGTTGTAGCCACGCACGAGGACCTCGCCCGACTCCCCGGCCGGCAGCGCCTGTCCGTAGAGACCGGCGATCCGCAACTCGGTGCCCGGGATCGCCCGCCCGCAGCTGGTCGAGATCCGCTCGAGGCCGGCGTCGGGCGGGCACACGGTCGCGGTGCCGCACGTCTCGGTCAGGCCGTAGGCGGTGATGACGTCACGGAAGCCGAGTTCCTCGCGCATCCGGCGCAGCAGCGGCACCGGCACGATCGTGGCGCCGGTGACGGCCAGGCGTACCGAGCTGAGGTCGTATCTGCCGAGGTCGGGGTGTTCGAGCAGGGAGGTGTAGACGGTGGGTGCGCCGGGGAAGACCGTGACCCGTTCCTGCTCGATGAGACGCAGCACGGTCTCGACGGCGAACACGGCGACCGGGATGATCGTGGCGCGCGTGACGAGGCAGGCCAGGATGCCGGCCCGGTAGCCGAAGCTGTGGAAGAACGGGTTGACCATGAGATAACGGTCGGCTCGCCGCAGTCCGACGAGGCGGGCCCACTCCCTGTCGACGCGAAGGTTCGAGGCGTGCGAGACCATCGCGCCCTTGGGGTAGCCGGTGGTGCCGGAGGTGAACAGGATGTCGGACACGTCCTCCGGGGCGAGGGCGGCGATCCGTTCGTCCACGACTGCGGGGTCGACCTGGTCGGCCAGCGCGGTGAAGCCCTCCAGGGACCACACGCCGTGATCGGTCTGCTCGCGGCCGGTGGCGGACAGGTCGACGACGGTACGCACCGAGGGCAGCAGTGGCACGGGGCGGCCGACCGCCGGTGACGGTCCGTCACCGCGCAGCGCGGCCAGGTAGTGGGTGTCCAGGAAGGCGTCGTCCAGGACGAGCATCGTGGCCCGGACCTTGGCGATGACGGCCCGTGCCTCCTCACCACGGAAGCGGGTGTTGACGGGGCACAGCACGCCCCCCGCGGCCAGCACGCCGAGGGCGCTGACGACCCAGTCGGCGCTGTTCGGGGCCCAGACGATGACGCGGTCCCCCGGCTCGAGACCGTGCGCGACCGCGGCCCGCGCGAACCGGTTGACGGCCGCGTCGAGCTCGGCGAAGGTCATCCGCACGTCCCCGTCGACAAGGGCCTCGAGCTCGGCGGCGTCCTGCGCGGCCTGCCGCAGCAGGGCGGGGATCGTGGTCAACACGTCACTCACGCACATCTCCTCACGCGGAGCCGGTCACTTGTTGGAAACGAAGCACAGACTACCAACCAAGCGCTTGCTAGACTAGCGGTGGCGACGCCGGCGGCCAGCGTCGGCGAGCCACGCCGACTCAACCGATCCGGCCTGCGGCACCGACCGGTGAGGCATTTGAAGGAAGGGAACCCGGTGGCAGAGGCATACATCGTGGACGCCGTCCGCACCCCCGTCACGCGACGCCGTGGCGCGCTCGCCGACATCCACTCGGCCGACCTGGGAGCCGCCGCGCTCACCAGCCTCATGAGTTCCTCGGGCATCGACCCCGGCGCCGTCGAGGACGTCGTGTTCGGTTGCGTCGACACCATCGGCCCACAGGCCGGTGACATCGCCCGCACCGCCTGGCTCGCCGCCGGCCTCCCGCAGCACGTACCCGGCGTCACCGTGGACCGGCAGTGCGGCTCGAGCCAGCAGGCGGTGCACTTCGCGGCCCAGGCCGTCATGGCCGGAGTCAACGACGTCGTCGTCGCCGGGGGCGTGCAGAACATGAGCGCCATCCCCATCTCGGCCGCGATGCTCACCGGTCAGCAGTACGGCTTCGACGACCCCTTCTCCGGGTCGATCGGCTGGCGCAAGCGCTACGGCGACGAGCAGATCTCGCAGTTCCGCTCGGCCGAGATGATCGCCGAGAAGTGGGGCGTCAGCCGGGAGGACATGGAGCGCTTCGCCCTGCGCAGCCACGAGCGGGCCCTGCGGGCCATCGCCGAGGGCCGCTTCAGCCGCGAGATCCGCGCCGTCGGCGACGTCGACACCGACACCTGTCCGCGCGCCGACACGAGCCTGGAGAAGATGGCCGCCCTCGACCCGCTGACCCCGGGCGGCCGGGTCACCGCCGCCGTGGCGAGCCAGATCTGCGACGGCGCGGCGGCCCTGCTCGTCATGAGCGAGCGGGCCGTGGCCGAGCACGGGGTGACCCCGCGCGCCCGGATCCACCACCTGTCGGTACGCGCCGACGACCCGGTGCTGATGCTCACCGCCCCGATCCCTGCCACCGCCCACGCGCTCGAACGCACCGGGCTGTCGATCGACGACATCGATCTGTTCGAGATCAACGAGGCGTTCGCCTCGGTCGTGCTCGCCTGGCTCCAGGAGACGAGGGCCGACCCGGAGCGGGTCAACGTCAACGGCGGCGCGATCGCCCTGGGCCACCCGCTCGGCGCCACCGGCGCCCGGCTGATGACCACCCTCCTGCACGAGCTCGAGCGCACCGGCGGCCGCTACGGCCTGCAGGTGATGTGTGAGGGCGGCGGCCAGGCCAACGTCACGATCATCGAGAGGCTCTGATGACCCACTCCCCCGCGACGCCCGGCGGCGTCGACCTGACCGGCCAGGTCGCCGTCGTCACCGGCGGCACCCGTGGCATCGGCGCCGAGATCACCCGCGCCTTCCTCAAGGCCGGGGCGCGGGTGCTCGTGTGCGGCCGCAGCGAGCCCGAGCAACTGCCCGGCATCGACGGGCGCACGCCCGTCTTCGTCCAGTCGGACGTACGCGATCCGGAGCAGGCCAAGGCCCTCGTCGCCGCGGCGGTGGACCGGTTCGGCCGGCTCGACATCCTGGTCAACAACGCCGGTGGCGCACCGAGCGCCGACACCGCGACGGTGTCCCCCCGCTTCGTCTCCGCGGTCGTCACGCTCAACCTGCTCGCCCCGTTCTACGTCGCGCAGCAGGCCAACGAGGTCATGCAGCGTCAGGGCAGCGGGACGATCATCAACATCGGCTCGGTCGCCGGAGCAAACCCGGCCCCGGACACCGCCGCGTACGCCGCGGCCAAGGCGGGCCTGACGATGCTGACCCGGTGCCTCGGGCTCGACTTCGCGCCCGCCGTACGGGTCAACCAGGTGACCGTGGGTCTCGTACAGACCGAGCTGTCGCATCTCTACTACGGCGACGAGGCGGGGCAGGACCGCGTGGCGCGGACCATCCCCATGCGTCGGATGGCCACCCCGGCCGACATCGCCGCGGCCTGCCTGTTGCTGGTCTCACCGTTGTCCACCTACGTCACCGGCACCGAGATCGTCGTCGACGGTGGTGGGGAGATCCCGTCGCGGCACCTGGCCGCCCAGCCGCCCGGCACAGGTCCGCTCGGCTGAGCGCCGCGGCGCACGTACGGCGGAGGGGCCGCACCGGTTCGGTGCGGCCCCTCCGCTCCTGCCTGCCGTGGAGTTCGGCGGCTCGCTCAGAGGCCGGCGAGCGCGGCCACCTCGGCGCGGACCGCCGCCGGAGAACCGGCCAGCAGCTGGGCCGACTTGCCGCGCTTGAAGAACAGGTGTGCGTGGTGCTCGAAGGTGAACCCGATGCCACCGTGCAACTGGATCGCCTCGGCGGCGACGGTCATCAGCGTGTCGGCGCACACGAGCTTGGCCAGCGCCGCGTCGTGCGAGCGGGTGGCGGCCCCGGTGCGGAGCGTCGTGACGAGGTGGTCGGCAGTGGCCTGCGCCCCGGCGACCGCGACGGCGAGGTCGGCGCAGCGGTGCTTGAGGGCCTGGAACGACCCGATCGGGCGGCCGAACTGCTCCCGGACCTTGAGGTAGTCGACGGTGAGGTCGAGGCAGACGCGGGCGGCGGCCGCCGATTCCAGCGCGAGCATGGCGCGTACGTGGTCCAGCAGCACCCGGGCACCGTCGCCACCGGGGGCGTCGACCCGGGTGGCGGCGGCCCCGCGCAGGTGCACGGTGCTCAGCCGCCGGGTCTGGTCGAGCGTCATGTGCGTCCGCACGTCCACCCCGTCGGCGGACCGGTCCACGGCGTAGACGCCGAGCTCACCGCCGCCGTTGCGGGCGGTGACGAGAAAGGCCCGGGCGGCTTCGGCCCCGGCGACGAGGGTCTTCGTCCCGGTCAGCGCCCACTCGTCCCCGGCGCCGGTGGCCCGGGTTGCGGTCTGCCCGAGATCCCAGCCCGCGCCGTCCTCGGCGAGCGCGACGGCCAGGGTCAGCTGCTCGTCCACGACGCGTGCCAGCAGGGGCTCGGCGCTCGGGCCGAGGGCGCGGGCGGCGAGGATCGCGGTGAGGCTCGTCGCGAGCGCGCCGGGCACGAGCCGGGCCCCGAGCTCCTCGATCACGGCGGTCGCGGCGGGCACGTCCAGGCCGAGCCCGCCGAGGTGCTCCGGTACGACGAGGCCGAGCAGGCCCAGCTCGGCCGTGAGCAGGTCGTGCAGCAGCGGGTCGTAGCCCTGTTCCCCGACCATGACCTCGTGGGTTCGGCGCAGGTCGGCCTGCCCGTCCAGCACCTCGGCGACGGAGGCACGGATCTCGGCGAGGTCCTCGGCTGTCTCCGCATGCGACGGCTCGGCCACGGCACGAGGGTCGGCGTGCGTTCCGGTCATCGTCCTCACCTCATCGGGGCAGGCCGAGCAGGCGCTCGGCGATGATGTTGCGCTGGATCTCGTTGGAGCCGCCGTAGATCGTGTTGGCGCGGCTGAAGAGGAAGTGGGTCTGGGCGTCGTCCAGCTCGTACCCGGGCCCGGTGAGCAGCGCCCCGGCCCCCTCGACGTCGACCGCGAGCTCGCCCAGCGAGCGGTTCCACGTGGCCCACTGGAGCTTGGAGATCGACGCCTCCAGACCGGACAGCCCTTCACCGGCGGACGCGAGCAGCCGCACCGCCGAGTGCCGCATCACCTCGAGCCCGATGTAGGCGTCGACGAGGCGGTCACGCAGCGCCGGCTCCTGCCAGGCGCCGTTGGAATGGGCCCGGGCGATGACGTCGTCGAGGCGCCGGCGGAAGCCGATCTGCTGGCCGAGGGTGGACACGCCGCGCTCGAAGCCCAGGGTGCCCATGGCGACCTTCCAGCCCTCGCCCTCGGCGCCGACGCGGTGCTCGACGGCGGCGACGGCCTCGTCGAAGAAGACCTCGTTGAATTCGCTCGTGCCGGTCAGCTGGGTGATCGGGCGAACCGTCACGCCGGGCTGGTCCATCGGCACCAGCAGGTAGGACAGGCCCGCGTGGCGGGTCGAGCCGGGGTCGGTGCGGCACAGCACGAAGCACCAGTCGGCCAGGTGCGCGAGCGAGGTCCACACCTTCTGCCCGGTGATGACGTAGTGGTCGCCCCGGCGCTCGGCGCGGGTGCGCACGCCGGCGAGGTCCGAGCCCGCGCCGGGCTCGGAGTAGCCCTGGCACCAGATGTCCTCGCCGCTGGTGATGCGGGGCAGGAAGCGGGCCTTCTGTTCCGGCGTGCCGAATGCGAGCAGGGTGGGTCCGAGCAGCTGCTCGGACATGTGCCCGAGCCGGCCGGGTGCGCCGGCGCGTGCGTACTCCTCGTGGAAGATGACCTGCTGGGCGAGGGTCGCGGGGCGGCCGCCGTACTCGGTGGGCCAGGAGAGACCGATCCAGCCGGCCCGGCCAAGGTGGCGCTCCCACTCGCGGCGCAGCTCGTGCGCCTCGTGCTCGCGTCCCTCGCCGCCGGTGCCGACCGCCTCGGCGAACGGCCCGGTGAGGGCCTCCCGCAGCCAGCCGCGGATCTCGGCCCGGAACTGCTCGTCGCTCATCGGCGCACCGGTGGCCGGCGCTGCGTCGGCACCCATGTCAGGCACCGTAGACGGGGGTCGGCGGCTCGGAGCGGGCGATGAGGTCGGCGACCACGTCGGTGAGCTCCTCCGGCTCCCACCGCCTGCCCTTGTTGGCAGCCAGCCCGTGGCGCCAGCCGTCGGCGAGCGAGACCTCACCGCCGGCGACCTCGAAGACGGCACCGCTGACGGCCTGCGCGGCGTCGGAGCCGAGCCAGACCACGAGCGGGGAGACGTTGGCCGGGTCCATCGCGTCGAAGCCCGTCGTGGGGGCGGCCATCGCCTCGGCGAAGACGGCCTCGGTCATCGGGGTACGGGCCGAGGGGGCGATCGCGTTGACGACGATGCCGTAGCGGGCCCACTCGGCGGCCGCGATCTGGGTCAGGGCGGCGATGCCGGCCTTGGCGGCGCCGTAGTTGCCCTGTCCGACGCTGCCCATGAGCCCCGCGCCGGAGGACGTGTTGACGACGCGCGCGGCGACCGGGCGGCCGGCCTTGGCCGCGTCCCGCCAGTAGGCGGCGGCGTGGCGCATCGGGACGAAGTGTCCCTTGAGGTCGACCCGCAGGACGAGGTCCCACTCCTGCTCGCTCATGTTGACAAGCATCCGGTCGCGGTTGATGCCGGCGTTGTTGACCAGGGTGTGCAGCCCGCCGAAGGTCTCGACCGTCTCGCGCACGAGGCGTTCGCCGTAGGCCCAGTCGCTGACGTCGCCGGTGCTGACGACCGCGCGACCGCCCAGTGCGCGGATCTCGTCGACGACGGTCTGGGCCGCCTCCCGGCTGCTCTCGATGTCGTTGACGACGACGTCGGCGCCCTGCCGGGCGAATTCGAGGGCGTGGACCCGGCCCAGTCCCTGTCCGGCACCGGTCACGATCACCGTTCGTCCTGCGCAGAAGCCGCTCACGGCACGCCCTTTCACTCGAGGTACGGGAAGAAAACCACACCCGACACTAGCGATGCAAGCAAGCGCTTGGTAGGGTCCCGGAAACGACAGAAGGATGGCGAAAGACGTGAAAATGTTCTCGGCCCTGCAATTCCGAGACTTCCGCTTCGTACTCCTGACCCTGGTGTTGTCCCAGGCCGGCTACTGGGGCTGCAACATCGCCTTCCAGTCGGTGCTGATCGAGAGCGACGCCACCCCGGCGACGATGGGGGCGCTCTTCTTCTGTCTGCTCGTGCCGTTCACGCTCTTCTCCATCCCGGCCGGGGTGCTGGCCGACGCCGTCGACCGGCGGCGGCTGCAGATCGGCGTGCTCCTGGCGACCACCGTCCTGGCCGGGGTCTGCGCGGCGACGATCGCGGCCAGGATCGTCGCCCTGCCCGTGATGCTCGGGCTCGCCTTCCTCGCCGGCACCGGAATCAGCTTCCTGTCCCCCGTGACCCAGGCACTCGTGGCAAACACCGTCCCGGCCGAGGCGCTCGGCCATGCCGTCCCGATCCAGGCGGCCGGGCTCAACCTCGCCCGCTCGATCGGCCCCGCGGTCGCCGGGCTGATCCTCGTGGCCTGGGGACCGCTGGGCACGTTCGTGATGTACGCGACGCTCACCCTCGCCGCGGCCGCCGCCGCGGTAGCGGTCCGCACCCGGCGCATCCCGCCGGCCGTCCGGGTGGCCCGCGAGAGCCTGGCCACCCAGGTACGCGCCGGGATCCGGCACGCCCGCGAGCGTCCTCCGGCCGCGCTCTGCCTCGTCATCGTCGCGGTGAACGCGTTCTTCGGGTGCGCCTTCACCACCCAGCTCCCCGTCCGGGCGGCCGCGACCACTGACAACCCGGACCCGGTCTTCCCCGTGCTCGTGGCGCTGACCGGGCTGGGCTCGCTCCTCGGGATCCTCGTCGTGGCCCGCCTCTCCGAGCGCATCGCCACCGTGTGGCACGCCGCTGTCACCCTCGTTCTGCTCGGCCTGAGCAACGCCCTGCTCGGCGCCGCCACGACGGTGCCCGTGCTCGCGGCGGCCGCGCTGCTGTGCGGCACGTTCAGCATCGGCGCCATGGTGACCCTGCAGACGGTGATCCAGAAGGTCGTCGACGACGCGCAGCGCGGCCGGGTGATGAGCCTCTACTTCCTCGGCTGGGGTGGCATGCCGTTCGGCGCACTCCTGCTCGGCGGGCTGAGCACGTGGCTCGGCTCCACGACTGCGTTCCTGCTGTACGCCGCCGCATGCCTGGCCACGGCCGCCACGGTGCTCCTGTGGTTGCGTCGCGGACGCGCCGACCCCATTCCCACTACGTGACCGACCCCGGCCCTCCCACCTCCTCAGGAGTTGTCGTGACCGACCAGCCCTCTTCGACCGCACCCGCGGCGGTGCTGCCCGTGCCCGCCGACTTCGTCCACCGCGCCGGCGTCGCGCTCGTCACCGGCGGCACCGGCGGCCTCGGCCGGGTCATCGCCCGCGAGCTGGCGCGCCGAGGGTCGGCGGTGGCGATCACCTACCGCAGCGACGCCGGCGCCGCCCGGCAGGTGCTCGACGAACTGCCGCCCGTCGCGTCCGGCACGCACTCGGCGCACCACCTCGACCTCACCGACGCCGAGGCCACCGCCGCGCTCATGGCGGAGCTCACCGGAAGCCGCGGGCCACTGCACACGGTCGTGCACGCGGCCGGGCCGCACGTGCCCATGCGGCACCTGTCCAAAGTGGGCCCCGAGCAGTTCGCCACGCAGGTCGCAAACGACACGACCGCCTTCTTCACGCTGGTCTCGGCCTGCCTCCCGGCCCTGCGGCACAGCCGAGGCAACGTCGTGGCGATCACGACCGCGGCGACGACGCGCTACCCCGCCCGGGACGGCCTGTCCGCCGCGCCGAAGGCGGCGGTCGAGGCGCTCGTACGGGCCTTCGCCAACGAGGAGGGCCGCTTCGGCATCCGGTTCAACTGCGTCGGGCCGGGCATGCTCACCGACGGGATGGCCGAGCGGCTGATCTCCTCGGGGGACCTCGACGAGCGCGCCCTGGCCGTCGCCCGGTCCTCGACTCCGCTGCGGCGGTTCGGCAGCGCCCTCGACATCGCCGAGGCCGCCTGCTTCCTGGCCAGCGACCGGGCCGGCTTCATCTCCGGGCAGAAGCTCGACGTCGACGGAGGCTTCGGTGTCTGAGCCGTCGCGGTCCCTCCCGGTCGAGCTGGACGCGCTGCTCGCCGAGCGGGCCGTCGAGCGGGCCCTGCTGCGCTATGCGCGCGGGATCGACCGGATGGACCGGGACCTGGCTGCGAGCGCCTTCCACCCGGACGCCCGGATCACCCTCGGCGGGACCACTGCCGACCGGGACACGATGCTGGACATGGTCTTCGCGCTCGTGGCGCGGCGCACCATGACGATGCACTACCTGACGAACATCCTGGTCGAACTCGACCCGGCCGACCCGGACCGCGCCCGGGCCGAGACGTACGGCATCGCGTTGCAGCGCAGCACCTCCGAGCCGCCACGCGGCAACATCATCAGCGGGTTCCGCTACGTCGACCTGGTCACCCGGCGCGCGGGCGAGTGGCGGGTGCAGGAACGTCTCACCGTCTCGGAGTGGCAGCGGGTCGACGACCTCGCCGGCCAGTGGCCGATCCCCGAGGCGTCACTGCGGGGAGCCCGCGACGCCTCCGACCCGATCAGCCGCCCGTGGCCGCCCGGCGGCCCGGCTGCGGAGGCCGGGCCGGACCCGGCCGGCGAGCCCGGGCGCCCCTGTGAGTGACCCGCGGCCGGGGGTCGGCGCCGACGCGCCGCGGCTCGGCTTCCGTACGGGCGACGTCGTCGTGGTGACCGGGGCCGGCAGCGGGATCGGCGCGGCGACCGCGGCGACGGCCGCCGCCCAGGGACTCGTGGTGTCCGCGTGGGACCTCGACGCCGCCGCCCTCACGGCGGTGAGTGCCGCCGTCCGCGCGGCGGGCGGGGTGATCGACCCCCACGTGGTCGACGTCGCCGACGAGCGGGCCGTGCGCGCGGCCCTGGCCGGGACCTGCTCGGCGTACGGGCCGGTACGTCACCTCGTCAACAACGCCGGCCCGTCCTCGGCGATCGAGCTCGATTTCGACCACGCCGTGCGGCTGTGTGTCGGCAGCGTACGGTCGGTGACCCGGGCCTGGCTCGAACAGGCCCCGCCCGGGGCGACCCTCGTGAACACCGCCTCGGTCGCCGGCACCGCCGTGGGCACCGCCTCCGACTGGTACAGCGCGGCGAAGGCAGCGATCGTCGGCTACACCCGGCATCTGGCCGCGCACCGGGCCGATGTCGTACGGGCCAACGCGGTCGCCCCCGGCATGGTGGACACCCCGAGGCTGCGGGGCTTCGCCGGGTCCCCGACGGGGCAGTCCGTGCTGGCCCGGGTGCCGAGCCACCGGATGGCCACGGCGGACGAGATCGCCTGGCCGATCCTCTTCCTGCTCTCGCCGCTGGCCTCGTACGTCAACGGGGCGCTGCTCGTCGTCGACGGCGGGTGGACCGTCACGCAGTGAACGCGGTCGGTCAGCTCGGGTCGGGGCCCGGGCCGCCGAGCATCGCCCGCATCCCGCCGTGGTTGCCGGCGACGAGGGCGGCCCGGTCCGGGCCGGAGCGCCGCGCGGCGACGTCGGCCTGCTGGCGCACCACGTGCACCGGGCCGGCGCGCAGGGCCACCAGCCCCTGGGCGGCGACGTCGGCCGGGTCGGCCGCGCCGGTCAGGTCGAGGCCGGCGCGCTCCATGGCGGGGGTCGCCGTGAGCCCGAGCACCAGGTGCAGCACGTCGACACCCACCTGCCGCAGCTCGAGCCACAGGCCCTCGGTGAAGATCCGGGTGAAGGCCTTTGCGGCGGCGTAGACGCCGATGTCGGCGTGGCCGAGGTAGCCGGCCGAGGAGCCGACGACGAGGATGCCGCCGCGGCCCCGTGCGGCGAGCCGGGCGCCGAGTTCCCGGCAGAGTTCGAGCGGGCGGGTGACGTTGAGATCGATGACGGCCCGGACCCGGGCGAGGTCCGCCTCGACGAAGCGGCTGCGGTAGGTGTTCGCGCCCGCGTTGAGGACGAGCAGGCCGAGGTCGAGGTCGGCGACGGCCTCGACGATCCGGGCGGTCGCGTCCGCGTCGAGCAGGTCCAGGGCGAGCACGCGGCACGGGACCCCGTGCGCCCGGACCCGGTCGGCGGTCTCGCCGAGGGCCACCGGCTTGCGGGCGACGAGCACGATGCCGAGGCCGGCCCGGGCCAGCTGCTCGGCGAACGCGGCGCCGACCCCCTCGGAACCGCCGACGACCAGGGCCCAGGGCCCGTAGCGCTCGAACAGTCCGGCGGTGGCTTCGCTCATGCCACGCTGTCCGTCGCCGGGGCAGGCTCGTCGAACCAGTCCCACTCCCAGGGTGTGATGGTGGCCAGGGGGCCGGTGAACAGCGGGGTGGCCGTGCCGGCGAGCGCCGCGGGCGGGGCCGCCAGCGGGTCCGCGGCCAGGGCCCGCGCGAACTCGACCGGGTCGGCTTCGAGGTAGGTGAGCCGGATCCGCACGACGGGTCCGTCGGGGCGGCTGCGGCTCGGGGCGCTGCGGAAGGTCCACACGCCCGCGACGCCGTCGCGGGCGAGCAGGTCGGGCACCTGGGTCTCGTGCTCGAACCGGGACAGGTCGGCCACGTCGGGGCGCTGGGACGTCTCGACCTGGCTCACCTCGACGTACACCCCGCGGTGGGGCCGGAACGGCAGCGCGGCGAGGGTGACGAGGGCCCGGGGGGCGACGTGGCCCTGGACGGGACGGAACATCCGGGTCATCGGCCGTTCGGTCCAGGCCAGCTCCGGACGGCGACCCTGGTGGATCGCCCGGTCGCCGAGGTCCTTCCACTCGGCGACCGCGTCTGCGGCCGGCTCGGCGAACCAGTACATCGCCATGTACTGGCTGCCGGCGAGGGCGGGATCGGGGTAGCTGCCGAGCCGCTCGCACGCGGGGGTACGTACCCAGCGGTCGCCGTGCACGACACCGGGCAGGGCGAGGTTCTCGGGGCGGTGGTCGAGTTGATGCCACGCGTTGTAGTCGCGATGGCGGGCGGGGTCGGTCACCTTCGGAAACGAGAAGAAGGCTCGGGTGGCTGTCGCTGGGTTGCTCGGGAGCATCTCGGCCCTCTTCACGGGTCGGAGCGCTGGTGACGCGCGATCAGTCCGGTGTCGCCGCCGGGCGCGGCCGGCGTTGCGAGCCTTGACCCTAGGGCAGCGTCGGCCATAGAGTCAAGCAAGCGCTTGGTTGACACCGATGTCCGCAAGAGGAGCACCATGACCGGCAGTGACGCGGATTTCCGCGCCCGACTCGACGCTCTGATCGGCCTCACCGACCCGCCACGCCGGGCCAAGGACGCGATCACCGAAGCAGCCATCCGCATCTGGTGCGAGGCCGTCGGCGACGAGAACCCCGCGTACCAGGACCCCCGGTGGGCCGCCCGCTCGGCCTGGGGCGGCATCGTGGCCCCGGCGACCTCGCTGAACATGTGGACCCTGCCGGGCAACAGGCGCGCTCACCGCCACGCCGAGAGCCTCGACCGGGTCAACGAGGTCCTCGCCACGCGCGGGTTCACCTCGGTGGCCGCGGTGCAGACGGAGCACACCTACGTACGCCCGCTGCGCCCCGGCGACCACCTGGAGCAGTTCCCCTCTATCGGCGCTGTTTCTCCCGAGAAGTCCACCCGGCTCGGCCGGGGCCACTTCGTCGACCTCGTCAGCGACTACCGCACCGTCGAAGGCGAGCCGGTCGGGCGCGTCGTCCTGCGGATGCTCCGCTGGAACCCGGCGACCCGGACCGAGGTCCCGGCGACGCCCGGGGACCGCCTCGCCCGCCCCGTACGCCCGGCCACCGCCGCCCCGGTCGACCTGCCGCCGGCCGGCACCACCGGCACCCTGACCGCGCACCTGCAACCCGGCTACGCCGCCGCCCCGCTCGACGAGCGCCCCTACCTCGTCGGCAGCGCCGACCTCGCCGACGGGACCCGCTTCACCGGAGACGTCGCGTACCTGCGCCCCGACCTCGTGCACGACGGCATGCCGGTCGTCGTGGCGCACCGACGCACCCGCGACGGCCAGATCCTGCCGGTGCTCACCGCCCCCCGGCCCGAACGCCGCACGAGCACCCGTGCAGGGGCCGAGGTGAGCATCGGGCAACGCCTCGCCCCCTGGCCGATCCCCGTCACCCAACTGTCCGTCGCGGCACTGGCGACCGCGACCTTCGACTTCAACGACGTGCACCTCGACCGCGACGCGGCCCTCGAACGAGGCGCCCGCGACGTCTACATGAACATCCTCGGCTCGAGCGCGCTGGTCAACTGCTACCTCACCGACTGGGCCGGACCGGAGGCTCGCGTCGTCGACTTCCGCACCCGCCTCGCCGCGCAGAACCACCCCGGTGACACCTGCACGCTCGACGGCGTCGTCACCGGCCTGCAGCCGGCGGACGGGGGCACGCAGGTCACCGTCGACGTCCGCGGCACCAACAGCCTCGGCGACCACGTCATCGCCTCCGCCACCATCGCCCTGCCCTGAGAGGAATCGCGTGCTCGCCAGCTACGTCGTCGACTCCGGCTCCCCCGACAGCCTGCGCCTCGGCCAACTCGACGCCCCGGCGCCCGGCCCCGGTCACGTGCTCGTGCGGGTCCAGGCGTCCAGCCTGGACCGGGTCGACACCTACATCCGTCGCGGCACCCACGGGATGGCCGTCGCCGGCCCGACGATCCTCGGCCGGGACGTCGCCGGCACCGTGGTCGGCACCGGTCCGGGCGTCACCGGCTTCACTCCCGGCGACGCGGTCGTCGGGCTGACCACCGGCGCCCACGCCGAGTACGCCGTCGTCCCGGCCACGCACTGCTTCCCGCGACCGGCCGCGCTCGACGCCGTCCACGCCGCGGCGGTGCCCACCGCCGGACGCACCGCCTACGACGCGGTCGTCAACCTCGCCGGCGTACGCCCCGGCGACCGGGTCCTCGTCGTCGCCGCCGCGGGCGCGGTCGGCACCTTCGCCGCCCAGTACGCCCACCACCTGGGCGCGCGCGTCTTCGGCACCAGCGCCCCGGCGAAGGCCGACGCGGTACGCGCCCTCGGCGCGCTCGGCGTCGTGGACCACTACCGCCCCGACGTCGTCGAGTCCCTGCGTGCCGCGCTGCCCGGCGGCGAGGTCGACGTCATCGTCGAGTCGGTCGGCGGCACGCTCTGGTCCGACGTGCTCAAGGTCCTCGCCCCCGGCGGCCGGCTGGTCACCTGCGGCGTCACCGCGGACAGCCACGCCCACCTGCACCTGGGTCGCCTCATGGTCAAGGGCTGGACGCTGCGCGGCATCGGCCGGCCCGGGCCCGAGGCGGTGGCCTGCCAGCTACGCGAGGCCCTCACCCTCTCGGCCGTGACCGCCGCCCCCGCGATCGCCGCGACGTACCCGCTCGAGCAGGCCGCGGCCGCGCACGACCGGCTGGAGGCGTCCGAGTTCGTCGGGCGGATCGTCCTCACCACCGGCTGAGCCGCTCAGGTGAGCGACTCCCCCGAGACGGCGGTCAGGACGACGAGCGGGATCTGCCGCCCGAAGCCCGCCGCCCGTTCGGCGTAGCGTCCCACGTTCGGCTTGCGCGCCACGACGTGCGCGAACAGCTCCGGGTCGCGCTCGCCGTCGGTCACCCGCGCCCGCACCGGGACCGTCCTGCGCCGCAGGACGATCCAGCACAGTTCGTGGTGACGCGCGTTGACCACCCAGGCGGGGTCCTTGGGGCCGCCGCCCTTGGAGCCGACGACCACCAGATCCTTCCCGTACGGCACGTAGGGCAGCGCCGCGTCGCGCAGTTCCCCGGACCGCCGGCCCACAGTCGTCAGCAGCAGCGTGGGATGGTACGGAAACCTGCCCGCGAGCGCGTACTGCAACGACACGAGCGAGAACCCGGTCCGTCGCACGAGGAACCGGTCGAACGCCATCCCGCGCGGCCCGCGGATGACGATCAGCCACGACCGGCCGTACGAGGCGAACGACCTCGTCTCCGCGCCGATCCGTCGGCTCACCGCGCACGCGCCAGCAGCGGTGACAGCGTCTCGGTGACGTCGGCGACGTCGGCGATGCCCCGGACCACCTCGACGAGCCGCTCCTGCGTGTCCGCGTCGAGGATCCCGTCGCAGAACGAGGCCAGCTTGCCGGTCACGAAGTCCCAGTCCGCCCGCGTCGTGTCGTCCCACGGGTCACCCTGGGCGAAGTCCGACTCGACCACGTACTCCCGGCCACCGGCCCGGATCGTCAGCGCGCCCCGGGTCCGGCGGATCTGGCCGCCCGGATGTTCCCTGAGGTCGGCCTCCCACTCCGCGTCCAGCACCGGGTCGGGCGCCGTCGTGATCCGGCGCGCCAGGTCCCACACCGCCGGGTCGGCCAGCCGCTCGGGGTCGTACCACTGTGGTCCCGGTGCGTGCCCGAGCAGCGCCAGCGCCGCGGCGTACGGCATGTTGAAGGCGCCGTCCAGCGGCGCGACGACGGTGTCCGGGATCTGCGGGGCCGGCTCCCGGAACTGCAACGTCCGGTAGGCCGCCGGGCTCAGCCGGATCTCCATGGACTCGATCTGCGACACCGGCACCCCGTGGGTGCTCGGGAACGCGCGGATCGCGTCGAGCGCCGCGTGGGTGAAACGGCACGTCGGGTACGGCTTGAGCGACGTCTCGCTGATCCACCACTTCGACCCCAGGCCGGCGACCATCTCGTGCCGCTCACCGCCGAGGAAGCCCATCGCCTCGATGAAGCCCGGGGTGCGGTCCAGCACGTCCAGGTCGCCGGTGTAGCCCTCCTCGGCCAGCGCCGCGCCGAGCATCCCGGCGTGCGCGATCGCGCCGTACGGGCCGTACTTGAACGCGTTGAACGAGCGCCGCTCGGCCATGTAGGAGTTCTTCGCCGGCGGGGCCAGCCAGGCGACCAGGCCGAGCGCGTGGGCCAGCCGCTCCGGCTCCCAGCCGCCGACGACCGCGCACGCCGCGGCCGCGCCCATCGAGGCGTAACCGTGCGACGACAGCGGCGACCAGCGGAACTGGCCGTCCTCGAAGGCCATGAGCGAGGTCGACAGGTTCAGCCGCGCGTTGATCTCGAAGGCGATGATGCTCGCGCGCAGCAGGCTCGCCCCGTCGGCGTGCCGCCGCTCGGCCTCCGCCAGCCCGGCCGCGACGCCGAACACCGCGAAGTGCGCCGAGTTGAAGAACGTGTCGTCGGCGTCCAGCGCGTTCATCATGTCCGCGTTGGCGTGCGCGGCGTTGATCGCCGCGACCCGCTGCTCCAGCCCGAACACCGTCGCCTCGGCCGGGCCGCCGAACCGGGCGGCGACCTGCTGGACCATGCGGCTGCGCCGCAGCCGCACCGCCGCCAGCCCGCAGACGAGCGAGTCGAGCAGGACGAGCCGGCCGTAGTCGCGTACCGACTCGGGGATCTCCTCGTCGCGCGTCGTCGCGAACCGCGCCAGCAGCTGCGTCCGGGTCGGTTCCGCCGTGCCGGTCACCGTTCAGCCCACCTTTCCCGGCGCGACGAGCCGGTTGCCCTGCGCGTCGCGCGGCAGCGGCACGGGGATCGCCGCGAGCAGCTTCTTCGTGTACTCCTGCCGCGGGTTGGCAAAGATCTGGTCCGTGGTGTCCGTCTCCACGACCTCACCGGAGGCCATCACCATGACCCGGTCGGCGATGACCTCGACGAGGGCCAGGTCGTGACAGACGAACAGGTACGCCAGGCCCAACTCCTCCTGCAGGTCCCGGAGCAGGTTGAGCACCTGCGCCCGCACCGACACGTCAAGCGCCGCGACCGGCTCGTCGCACACGATGAGGCTCGGCTTCATCGTCAGCGCCCGGGCGATCGCGACCCGCTGCAACTGCCCGCCGGACAGCTCGGCCGGGTAGCGCTCCAGGTAACGCGAGCCGATGCCGACCTTGTCGAGCAGCTCGACGGCCTCCTTCTCGCGGGTGGCCCGGTCCTTGTCGGTGTGCACGAGGAGAGGCTCGGCGACCGCGTCCCTGATCGTCATTCGCGGGTCGAGCGAGCTGTACGGATCCTGGAAGATCATCTGCATCCGCTGGCGCAGGGCGCGCAGTTGCTTCGGCTTCGTGGCCAGCACGTCGATCCCGTCGAAGGTCACCGAGCCGGAGTCCGGCTCGATGAGGCGCAGCACCATGCGCCCGACCGTCGACTTGCCCGCGCCGGACTCGCCCACGACGGCGAGGCACTCGCCGCGCTCCAGGGTGAAGCTCACCCCCTTGACCGCGTCCAACCATTTCGTACGCCGGCCGAGCCAGTCCCGGCCGGCACTGAACGACTTCGTGAGGTTCTCGACTTCGAGCAGGCTCATCAGACCGTCACTCCATCCAGAGAGAGCTCCGCGGCCCGCACGCACCGGGCATGGTGCTCGGCGGCGCCGTCGAGACGGACCAGGCCGGGGTGGGCCACGTCGCACCGTCCCGGCACGGCGAACTCGCACCGGCTGCTGAACCGGCACCCGTGCGGCCAGGCGCCCGGGGCCGGGATGCCACCGGGGATCGCGCGCAGCCGCCGGTCGGTGCTCAGGCCCGGCTTCGGGATCGAGCCGATCAGGCCGGACGTGTAGGGGTGCCGCGGGTGGAAGAACAGCTGCTCCGAGGGCGCGTTCTCGGCCACCTCGCCGGCGTACATGACCACGACGTCCCGGCACAGCTCGGCCACCACCGCGAGGTCGTGGCTGACGAACAGGAGCGCCACCCCGGTCTGCTCCTGCAGGTCGCGCAGCAGTTCGAGGATCCTTTCCTGCACCGTCACGTCGAGCGCCGTCGTCGGCTCGTCGGCGATGAGCAGGCGCGGGTTGCACGCCATGACCATCGCGATCATGACGCGCTGGCACATCCCGCCGGAGAACGCGTGCGGGTAGTCCTCGATCCGCTGCGCCGCCCGCGGGATCTGCACCATGTCGAGCATCTCGACGGCGCGGGCCCGGGCCTGCTTGCGGCTCATGCCCAGGTGCTTGCGCACCGACTCCGCGATCTGGTCCCCGACGGTGTACGCCGGGTTGAGGCTGCGGATCGGCTGTTGGAAGATCATGCCCATGCCCGGGCCGCGCAGGTCCCGCCACTGCTTCTGGGTGCCCGCGGTGAGATCCACGCCGTCGAAGACGATCCGGCCAGAGGCGATCCGCCCTCCGGTCGCCCCGGTCAGGCCCATGACCGCGATGGAGGTCACCGTCTTGCCCGACCCGGACTCGCCGACCAGAGCCATCGACCCGCCCGGCTTGAGCGAGAACGAGACGTCCTGGACGGTCGTCTGCCACCCGCCCGAGGGCGAGGGGAACTCGACGTTCAGGTTCTCCACGCGCAGCAGGTCCGCCGCCCCGCCGGTGGCGTCGGTCCTGGTGCCGGCGGGCGCCGTTTCACGTGCCATGTCAGCTCCTGGTGGTTGCCGGGCGGTCAGTTGCCCGAGCGGGTGCGCACGAGGGCGCGACGGACGCCGTCACCGACGTAGGTGAAGGCGAGGACGGCGAGGAAGATCATCACGCCGGGCGGCCACACGAGGTACGGCGCGAGGCGCATGTTCGACGAGGCCGTCGAGAGCATCGAGCCCCAGCTGGCCGCGGGGGCCTGGACGCCCAGCCCGAGGAAGCTCAGGCTCGCCTCGGCCGCGACGGCGGTGCCCAGCGACACCGAGATGACGAGGATGATCGGCGGCAGCACGTTGGGCAGCACGTGCCGCACCGCGATACGCAGGGTGCTGCAGCCCAGGGCGATCGAGGCCTCGATGTAGGTCTCGTGCCGCACGTCCATCGTGCCGGCGCGGGCCACCCGGAAGAAGCGCGGGGCCATGACCAGGCCGATGGCGAGCATCGCGTTGGTGATGCCGGCGCCGAGGACCGCGACGATGGTGATGGCCAGCACGAGCGACGGGGCGCTCATCAGCGCGTCCATGATCCGGGTCAGGATCGCGTCGACCCAGCCGCCGCGGTAGCCCGCGATCATGCCGAGCGGCAGACCGAGCACGAGCGCGACGGCCGCGGCCTGCAGCGCCGCCCACAGCGAGACCCGCGCGCCGAAGATGAGCCGGCTCAGCACGTCCCGGCCGTAGTCGTCGGTCCCCAGCCAGTGCTCGGCGCTCGGTGGCCGCAGCCGCAGCAACAGGTTCTGCACGTCGGGGTCGTACGGCGCCAGAACCGGGGCGAAGATCGCGATGAAGGTCAGCACGAACAGGAAGACGCCGGCCGCGATCGTCGCGGGGCGGCGCACGATGCTCTTGAGGATGCCGGGAGCGGCGACCGGCTCCGGGTCGCCCGTGCCGATGGCTGCCGCCGGCACCTCGGCGCGGACGGTGTCGGCGAGGCCGCCGGAGTCGTGCGAGTCGTTCCCCGGCGCCGGAGCCGAGGGGGTCTGGTTGGCGCTCATGACCGCACCTTCGGGTTGAAGTAGCCGTAGGAGATGTCGACGATGAGGTTGACGAGCACGACGACAGTCGTGCTGAACAGGACGAAGCCGAGCAGCACCGGGATGTCACGGCCCTGCACCGCCTCGATGGCGGTACGACCGAGGCCCGGCATGTTGTAGATCATCTCGATGGTCACCGATCCGGCGAGGACCTCCGCGACGCGGAAGCCGAGGACGGTGACGACGGGGATGCACGCGTTCTTCAGCGAGTGCTTGAACACCACGCTGGATCGCGACAGTCCCTTGGCCTCGGCGTTGAGGACGTAGTCGGACTTCATGACCTGCCCGAGCGCCGAGCGGAGTTGCAGGGTCACCTCGGCCGCGGGTAGCAGGCCGAGGGCGATGCCCGGTAGGACGAGGTGCGACAGCCACGGCCAGAAGCCGTCGGCCAGCGGCTGGTAGCCGAACGCCGGAAACATCTGCAGGCCCACCGCGAAGACCGAGGCGAGCACGAGGCCGAACCAGAAGCCCGGGATGGCGATCGCGATCGAGGCGAGCCCGTTGACGAACCGGTCGACGATGCCGCCGGAGCGCAGCGTGGCCACGAGGGCGAGGGTGGCCCCGAGCACGACGGCGAAGATCATCGCGACGAGCACCAGCGACATCGTCGTGGCCATTCGCCGCGTCAGCAGCTCGATGACTGTCTGATCGGACAGGAAGGACGTGCCGAGGTCGCCGCGCAGGACGTCGCCGACCCACATGGCGTAGCGCACCAGGACCGGAGCGTTGAGGTTGAGTTCCTCGCGGATCGCCTCGACACGTTCCGGGGTCGGCTCGTCGCCGGCCAGGACGACGGCCGGGTCGCCCGGGGCGAGTTCGATCAGGGCGAAGACGAGCAGCGGGACGACGAACAGCAGGGGTATTGCCGCGAGCAAGCGCCTGCTGGCGTAGCGGATCATGTCCTACCTCGACTCTGAGCGTGTGCCTGGGACTGCGCCTCGCACGGCCTGGTGCCGGCAAGGCCGGTGGTGTCGCCGCCGCCCCCGCCGCAGCGGGTGGGTCCGGCGGCGACGCCACCGGTGGTCAGGAGCGACCGGTTACTTCTTGACGGCGATGTGGCGCAGGTCCCAGATGCCGATGTTCGACATCGGGATGTTGTCGGTGCCGACGATGTTCGCCTTCGAGACGCTCGCGTTGGTCTGGTTGCACAGCGGCACGAACCAGGCCTGCTCGAGCGTCGTCTTCCAGATGTCCTGGTACAGCGGGGCCCGCTTGTCCATCGGCAGCGTGGGGTTGGCGGCCTCGGCCGCCTTGTCCGCGATGAGCGAGGGGTCCGCGGCGAGCTTGTACGTGTTCAGCATGTAGGTGTTCACCGTCGCCGCCGGGTCGGCCTTCGGGCTCCACGACGTGCCGACCATCAGCTCGAAGTCACCGGCGATGAAGCGCGGCTCGTTCTCGGTGTTGGGCACGGGGTTGAGCGTCGCGTCGACGCCGACGGCCCGCAGGGACGCCTGTACGACGTTGGCCGGCTGCTCGGCGTTCGTGCCCGCGGCGAAGGTGACTGACACCTTGGCGCCGCCGGCCTGCTGCACGAGGGCCTTGGCCTTGTCCACGCTGAACTCGTACGGGTAGGTGTAGCTCGGGATGCGGCTCGGGTCCGTCTCCGGCACGACCTGGCGGGTCGGCGTGCAGTAGCCGCTGAAGAGCGCGCTGATCGCCTCCGGGTCGACCGCGTGGGCGATCGCCTGGCGGACCTCCGGCTTGACGAGGTCGCCCTTGTTGGCGCGCAGGTAGATGCCGACGACGTTCTTGAACTTCACCTGGTGCTGCTGGAGACCGCTGCCCGGGGTGACGATCTTCTCCACCGTGGCGATCTCACCGGCCGAGCTGAGCGGGGCCAGGTCGACCTGGCCGCTCTGCAGGCCGTTGAGGCGGGCGGCGGCGTCGGGCACGCGCTGCAGCTCGATGCCGCCGAGACGGCCGACGTTCGGGTCCCAGTAGTTGTCGGCTCGCTTGAGGACGAGCTTCTCCTGGGGGACGAGCTGGGTGGCGATGTACGGGCCGGACCCGGCGGTGCCGGGATTGTTCTTGATGTCGGCGCCGTCCTTGATCGCCTTCGGGCTGACCATCATGCCGGCCGTGCCGGTGAAGGACGCGGGCAGCTGGACGCCCTTGCCCTTGACCAGCTTGAGGCGCGCGGTCGTCGCGTCGACGACCTCGACCGACTCGATGTCGGCGAGGTCGCTCTTGAGGGTCGAGCCCTCGAGCGTCTTGCCGCGCTCGATGTTGACCTTGACGGCCTCGGCGTCGAACGGCGTGCCGTCGTGGAACTTCACGTCGTCCCGGAGCTTGAGTTCGAGGACGCTGCCGTCCTCGACGAAGTTCCACTCCTTGGCCAGGCCCGGGACGATCTTGTCGTCCTTGTCCAGCATGGTCAGCCGGTCCCAGACGAGGAACAGGTAGCCCCAAGCGCCGTAGCTCGTCTGCAGGGCCGGGTCGAGGTCGCGCAACGGACCCGCCGACGCGAACTTGAGCACTGCCGACGTGTCGATCTCGCCCTGCGCGGCGCTGCCGCTGCCGGAGTTGTCCGGCGAGCTGCAGCCGGCCAGGGCGAGCGCCCCGATGCTGATCAACGCGACCACACGTCTGCGGGCCGTTATGGTGACGCCCATTCTCATCCTTCCTAAACACGAGCCGAGTCGTTCCGGCTGATCAGAGGTGGTGTTGTCCCTTCCGGCGGCTGCCGGGCGGGATCCGTGGGTCGCTGACGGCCTTCGGAGCTGTGGTGGTGGCCGGCGTCTCAGCCCTCCGCGGAGAGGATCAGTGCACTGGTGGGAACGCCGACGCCCGCCGTCACCAGGACGTTGCGGACGCCGTCGGGCTGGTTGGTCGAGGTGCCCCGGACGAGGCGGACGCCCTCCGCGACACCGTTCGTGCCGTGCAGGTAGGCCTCGCCGATCTGGCCGCCGTGGGTGTTCGTCGGCAGCGAGCCGGTGACCTCCAGGTTGCCGTCGGCGATGAAGTCCTTGGCCTCACCGCGACCGCAGAAGCCGTACTCCTCGAGCTGGTTGAGCACGTACGGCGTGAAGTGGTCGTAGAGGATCGCCGCGTCCATGTCGGCGGGGCCGAGCCCCGACTGGGCCCACAACTGCCGGGCGCAGAGTTCGACCTCGGGGATCCGGGTCAGGTCCTCGCGGTAGTAGCTGACCATCTGGTACTGGTCCGGTCCCAGGCCCTGGGCCGCCCCCCGGATGTAGACCGGGGTGACGGGCAGGTCCTTGGCGCGTTCGGCGCTGACGACGACCATCGCCTGGCCGCCGTCGGTCTCCTGGCAGCAGTCGAACAGGTGCAGCGGCTCGGCGATCCAGCGCGAGGCCTGGTGCTCCTCGAGCGTGAGCGGCTTGCCGTAGAACCACGCCCTGGGGTTGTTCGCGGCGTGCTTGCGGGCGAGCACCGCCACCCGGCCGTAGTCCTCGCTGGTCGCGCCGTAGGTGTGCATGTAGCGACGGGCGAACATCGCGGTGTGCTGGGCCGGGGTGAGCAGGCCGTACGGGTTGACCCAGGAGCGGTACTCGTTGTCCGAGGTGGCCTGGGTCTTCGCCGGCGGAGGTCCCTGCCCGAAGCGGACGCCGGAGCGCTCGTTGAAGGCGCGGTACGCCACGACGACGTCGGCGATCCCGCTCGCGACGGCCATGGCGGCCTGCTGAATGGGTGCGCAGGCGCCGCCGCCGCCGTAGGGGATCCGGGAGAAGAACTTCAGCTCGGGGATGCCCAGGCTGCGGGCGACCATGTTCTCCGGGTTGGTCTCCATGGTGAAGGTCGTCATGCCGTCGACATCGGCGGGGCTCAGGCCCGCGTCGGCCAGGGCGGCCGAGACGGCCTCGACGGCCAGCTGCAGCTCGCTGCGACCGGAGTTCTTCGAGAACTCCGTCGCGCCGATGCCGACGACAGCGGTGCGACCCGACAGGAAGGTGGACGTCACGTCACTGCTCCGATCCGCGGGGCAGGCGCACTGTCACCTCGGAGACGACGTGCCCGCCCTTGCTGTTCATGCCACGCACCGCGACGCGCACGGTGTCCTCCTCGACGCCGACGACCTCACCGGTCAGCCGCATCACGTCACCCGGGAAGTTCGGCACCCCGAGGCGGGTGCTCAGGCGCACCATGCGCGCAGCAGGGCCGGCCCAGTCGGTGACGTAGCGGCCGACGAGGCCGTTGGTGTGGTTGATGCTCATGTACGTGTCGGGGGTGCCGCGACGCTGGGCCTGGGCCGGGTCGTGGTGCACGTCCTCGTAGTCGCGGGTCGCGAGCGCGCCGGCGACGATGACGGTCCGGGTCAGCGGGATCTCCAGCGCCGGCAGCGTGTCGCCGGGGCTCACCTGCTCGATGGTGATCTGCGTGCCGCTCACAGCTGCTCCCCCTCGCTCACGAGGTCCGCGAGCTGCTGCAGGTGCCAGGCTCCCGAGCCGGCGGTGTTGGCCAGCTGCGTGGTCCAGAGCATGTAGCGGTGGATCGGATAGGTGACGTCGGCGCCCATGCCGCCGTGCACGTGCTGCACGGTGCGCGCGACGCGGTCGCCCGCCTCGGCGGCCCAGTACTTCGCGACGTGCACCGCCGCCCGGGACGGCCGCCCGGTCGTCTCGCGCCACAGCGCGTCGAGGTAGGTGGCCTCCATCGCCTCGGTGTCGATGTGGCAGTCGGCGAGCTGGTGGGCGACGGCCTGGAAGGTCGCGATCGGCACACCGAACTGCTCACGGCCCGAGGTGTAGTCGGCGGCCTGGCGTACGGCGGCCTGGCTGATGCCGCTCTGCAGAGCCGCCATGGCGGTCCAGACCTGGCGCAGCAGCCAGTCGAGCCGGTCCTCCTCGGGGCCCTCGGCGAGCGGCCCAGCGACGGCGCCGTCGAAGTGCACGTCGGAGGCGAGTCCGCGGTCGGTGCGCTCGAAGGTGTCCCGGCGTACCCCGGGCCCGGCGGTCGGCACGAGGTACAGCCCGACCGCGCCCGCCTCGTCGGTGGCCGGGACGACGATCGCGTCGGCGAGGTGCGCCGAACGGACGCCGACCGCGGTGCCGCTCAGGGTGATCCCGTCACCGCCGGGCTCGGCGCCGGACCGCGCACGGACGCGGGCGCCGTACGGCCGGGCGTCGGTCAGGTCGTCGACGGCCACGGTGAGGACCGCGTCACCGGCGGCCACGCGGGGCAGCCACTCGGCCTGCTGCTTGGCGTTGCCGTAGCGCAGCAGCGGCAGGACGCCGCCGACGAGGGTCTCCCACAGCGGGACGGTGCCCAGCGTGCGGCCCTGTTCGACGAAGACCCCGGCGATCTCCCACAGGCCCAGCCCAGCGCCGCCGTGCTCCTCGGGCACGGGCAGCCCGAGGATGCCGGACTCGGCCAGGTCGCGGTACAGGACGCGGTCGAAGCGGTCCGGCCCGGCCTCGATGTCGAAGAGCCGCTGCGGGTCGCCGTTGCGCGAGAACACGTCGCGCGCCAGGTCGTTGACCGTGACCTGTTCCTCGGCGAGCTGGAAGTCCATCAGTTCCCTTCCTCTTCTGTGGGCTCCGGTGCGGAGGTCGCGGCCCGGAAACGCGGCAGCGTGAGGTTCTCGTCGTAGTCGAGCCAGTCGACCTGCACGGGCATGCCGATCTCGACCTCGCCGGCGTCCCCGGCGAAGTCGGCGACCAGGCGGGTGCCCTCTTCGAGGTCGACGAGCACGACGGTGAGCGGGTAGTCGTACCCGGGGGCCTTCGGGTGGTGGCTGACGACGTAGCTGTGCACAGTGCCCCGGCCGCTCGCCTCGACCTCGTGCCATACGTACGAGTGGCACGAGGGGCAGATCGGGCCGGGCGGGTGGCGCAGCGTGCCGCAGTCGGTGCAGGCCTGGATGACGAGGCGACGCTGTGCGGCGGCGGCGAACCAGAACGCGTTGTCGCGCAGGATGAACGGCTTGTGCCGCAGCGCCGGGTCGGCGGCGGCCGGCGCCGCGGGCTTGGCGCCGGCCGGGTCGAAGCGCAGGATGCGGAAGCGCTGGCGGGCCACGACCTCGTCGTTCTGGTCGGTGTAGGTGCGCAGCGTCGTGATGAAGTGGCCGGTGCCCAGCCCGGTGGTCTTGCGCGGGGAGACGTCCTCGATGACAGTGGTCATCTTGATCTCGTCGCCCAGGCGCAGCTCGCGCACGTACTCGTGCTCGTCGTTCGTCGCGACGACCCCGACGAAGCCGGCGTCGGCCAGCAGCGCGAGCAGCCGGGCCATCGGGGTGTCCGGCGCGGCGCCCGCGGCGGCGGCCGTGTGGGCCTTGTAGCCGACCATGAGCCAGGTGGACAGCATCGGCGGCGGGGCCACGACGCCCTCGCGGCCGGTGTCCCGGGCGGCCTGGTCGTCGACGTAGACGGGGTTCTCGTCGCCCATCGCCTCGACGAAGTGACGGATCATCGCCTGGTTGACGGCGTCCTGGGCGTAGCGGGTGGGCGTGGCCTCGAGGCCGACGAACTCGCGCAGGCGGGCGAGGAAGGCGTCCTGGTCGGCGGCTTCGGGGGCGGGGGCCTGCGTCGTGGTGCTCATGCCGAACGTCCCTTCCTCGGCATGCCGAGACCGGCGACCGCGATCATGTCGCGCAGCACCTCGTTGGTGCCGCCGCCGAAGGTGTTGATGTACGAGCCGCGGGTGTACGCCTCCAGTTGCCCGCCGAGGACGGCGTCCGGCGCGCCGGCGGCCGGCGGCGGGCGCGCCGCCGCGCCGGGTCGCGCGGGGCCCGACGACGGAGACGAGGTTGCGGCAGACCCGGTCGTGGGTCTCCGTGCCGTAGACCTTGGCGACGGACGCGGCGGCGGGTGCCGGGTTCTGCCCCTCCCCCACGACGGCGATCTTCCAGTTGAGCAGGCGCATCGCGGTCAGCTCGGCGTAGTCGCGGGCCAGCTCCGTGCGCACCCACGGCTTGTCCAGGACGCGGTTGCCGTCGGCGTCGGGCTGGGCGGCCCACGCCGCGACGTCGGTCCACAGCTGCTCGGTGCGCCCGCCCATCGCGGCCAGGCCCACCCGCTCGTGACCGAGCTGGCCGGTGATGAGGCGCCAGCCGCCGTTGACCTCGCCGACGAGGGCCTCGGGGCCGACGCGTACGTCCTCGTAGTAGGAGGCGTTGGTGTGGGTGATGCCGCTGGTGGCGATCGGCGTGCAGCTGAAGCCCGGGTCCGACGTCGGCACGATGAGGATGGTGATGCCCTTGTGCTTCGGGGCGGCCGGGTCGGTGCGCACGGCCATCCAGACGAAGTCGGCCTGGCTGGCGCCGCTGGTGAACACCTTCTGGCCGTTGATCACCCAGCCACCGTCGGGCGTCGCTTCGGCCCTGGCGCTCAGCGAGGCGAGGTCGGTGCCGGAGCCCGGCTCGCTGTAGCCGATGGCGAAGATGACGTCGCCGGTCAGCATGCCCGGCAGGTAGGTGCGCTTCTGCTCCTCGGTGCCGTAGCGCATCAGCATCGGGCCGATGTTGTTGATGGTGACGAAGGGGAACGGCGCCTGGGCGCGGTTGATCTCGTCGAAGAGGATGTACTGGTCGATCGCCGGGCGGCCCTGGCCGCCGTACTCCGTGGGCCAGCCGAGTCCGAGCAGGCCGTCCTTGCCGATCTGGCGGATGATCTCGCGGTAGGCCGGGCGGTCCTCGTTGGTGCCGCCGAGCGCCTCGCGGACCTCGGGCGTGAGCAGTCGCGCGAAGTAGGCTCGCAGCTCCCTGCTCAGCTCTCGCTGCTCGGGGGTGTACTCCAGGTACATGGATGTTCCTCATTCTCGGGGCGTGGGCGCCAGTCGGTGTGCCGGGCGGGCCGGCAGGTCAGGGGGCCGGCAGGAGCGCGGCACGTCCGTTGTCGGCGAACTGCTTCTCGAGGTCCCGGATGTCCGCCTCGGTCAGCGGGCGGTACGCTGCGGACGCGCCGTCGCGGACGTAGACCGGGTCGGTCGTGACCCAGGCGGTACGGCGCAGGATCTGCTTGGCGACCTTGCCGTTGCCCGTGCTGGGGATCTGGTCGACGATCCGCACGAAGCGGGGCCGCCACTTGGTGCCGAGGTCGGCCTGCTCGTCGAGGAAGGCGGTGAACGCCTCCGGGTCGAAGGTGGCGCCGCTGCGCAGCTGGATCACGCACATGACCTGGTCGCCGGTACGCGGGTCGGGCACGGCGAAGACGGGGGCGACCGCCACCCGGTCCCAGCGCTCGATGATCCGCTCGGCGGGCCCGGCCGCGAAGTTCTCGCTGTCGACGCGGATCCAGTCCGAGGAGCGGCCGGCGAAGTAGAAGTAGCCGTCGGCGTCGCGGTAGGCCAGGTCCCCGGACCAGAAGTCCTCGCCGCGGACCCGCTCGGCGGCGGCCTCGGGGTTCTTGTAGTAACCCTCGAACTTCGCCGCCATGCCGACGCCGACGAGCTGGCCGATGGCCTCGTCGGCGTTGAGGAGCCGCCCGGTCCCGTCGAGCCTGGCCGGCGGGCACTCCAGCCTGGTCTCCTCGTTCATGACCTTGATCTCGGCGCCGGCGACGGCCACACCGAGCGCCTCGGCGGGCGTCTCGGGGGTGCGGTTGATCCGCATGACGCCCTCGCTGGAGCCGTAGCCCTCGGAGATGACGACGCCGAAACGCTCGGCGAAGCGGGCGATGTCGGCGGCCGAGGCCTCGGTGCCGACGGCGCGCCGCAGCGTGCTCGTCGCGTCGCGGGGGTCGACCGGCTGGGCCAGGATGTAGGCGAGGGCCCGGCCGACGTAGTTGAAGTAGGTGACGCCGTACTCGTGCACGTCGCGTACGAAGCCGGACGCGGAGAACTTGCGGACCATGCAGATGGTCGCGCCGCAGACCATGGCGGGGCCGAGGTTGAGCATGACGGCGTTGCCGTGGAACAGCGGCATCGACATGTAGCTGACCGAGTCGCGGGTCAGCTCGGTGCGGGTCAGCAGCGCCTCGGAGACCGCGGCGAGGCGCCCGTGGGAGCAGATGACCGCCTTGGGCGCCCCGGTCGAGCCCGAGGAGAACATGAGCAGCAGGTTGGCGCGCGGGTCGACCTCGTCGGTGGGTACCGGCGCGCCGGCGTGCCGGCCCAGCCAGGCGGCGTACTCCGGGGAGTCGATGTTGCGCATCTGCCCGGCGGGGATGCCCAGGTCGAGCCCGTCGACGAGGCCGGCGAGGCGGTCCTCGGTGAGGAGCAGGTCGGTGTCGGTGTGCCGCACGTCGTGGGCCAGCTCGGCGCCACGCCGGGTCGGGTTGATCCCGACCACTGTGGCGCCGGCCAGCGCGGCCGCACAGATCCAGTACACGTAGTCGGGGGTGTTCTCCATGAGCAGCCCGATGTGCAGTGGTCTGCCGTCGGGCCGGGGCACGTCGTCCAGTGCGGCGGCCCGGTCGGCGGCTTCCTGCACGATCCGGCCCCAGGTGATGGTGCGGCCTTCGAAGAGCAGGCCGGGGTGGTCGTCGCCCGTGCGTGCCCGCACGATGTCGGCGAAGACGGCGGGTCCCGAGTTCCGGGCCACCGGGGCCTGAGTCGTCATTGACGTTCGCTCCGTCTCGTCCGTCGTCGAATGCGAATCACCAAACAAGCAAGCGCTTGGTCGAAGCGTAGAGTGAGGCTTGCCGCAGGTCAAGGCCTTGACAACGCTTCCCATGGGCTACTCGCGGCGAGCGCCGAGCGCACCCGGTCGGTGTCCTCACCACGCCGGCGCGGGGCCCGTGGGACCCCCGCGGGCGTACGCGAGAAGCGCGGCGTCGGGGCCGGCTGAGCGACCCCCTCGACCTCGACCACGGCGCCTCGGGCACGCATCTGCGGATGCTCG
The DNA here is from genome assembly GCF_057196585.1 of Micromonospora sp. ATLC20. NCBI lineage: Bacteria > Bacillati > Actinomycetota > Actinomycetes > Micromonosporales > Micromonosporaceae > Micromonospora > Micromonospora sp. ATLC20. Next base: position 79,143 of record NZ_JBXUOV010000002.1, on the reverse strand, counting down.
GCCGACTCGGCGATGTCCAGCACCGGGTGCACGCACGCGTCGACGCTCTCGAAGACGCCGGTCCACTCCTGCCGGGTGCGTCCGGCGAAGACCGACGCGATCCGCTCGGCCCAGCCGGCCCACCCCGACTCGTCGAACTGCCCCGGCCCGTCCTCCGGATCGAGGCCGAGCGTTCGCAGGAACGTGCGGTAGAACTTCGCCTCGATGGCCGCCACGGACATGAACTTGTCGTCGGCGGTGCGGTACACCCGGTAGAAGTGCGCCCCGCCGTCGAGGTAGTTCGTGCCACGGGTGAGGTTCCAGGCGCCCCGCGCGAGCATCGAGTGGATGACGACGGTGAGCAGCGCGCTGCCCTCGAGCATCGAGGCGTCCACGACCTGCCCACGCCCGGAGGAGACACGCTCCTGCAGGGCGGCCAGCACGCCGAACGCCAGCACCATGCCGCCGCCGGCGAAGTCGGCCAGATACATCGGCGGCACGACGGGGCCGGTGTCGGGCAGGCCGATCGTGTCGAGCACCCCGGAGACGGCGATGTAGTTGAGGTCGTGCCCGGCGGCCGCGGCGAGGGGGCCGTCCTGGCCCCAGCCGGTCATCCGCGCGACGATGAGACGCGGGTACCGCTCGGTGAGTTCGGCCGGGGCCAGGCCCAGACGTTCGAGCACCCCGGGCCGGAACGGGTCGAGCAGCACGTCCGCGTCGGCGAGCAGCCGGTGCACGAGCGCCCGGTCGGCCTCGGACTTCAGGTCGAGCGTGACCGTCGTACGGCCCCGGTCGATCGCGTTGACCTGCGCGCGCTCCCGCCGGTCGGGCTCGCCGGGCGGGTCGACCCGTACCACCTGGGCGCCCATGTCGGCGAGCATCATCGTCGCGAACGGCACCGGCCCCTGCCCACCGAGTTCGAGGAGGCGCAGGCCGGCCAGCGGCCCTTCGAACCGCTGGCCGGGGACGCTGTTCATGCCTGCTCCCGGGTGCCGGCGGGGACGGGTCGGCCGGTCACGGCACGGGGGTCCGTGCTCCACGTCTGCGCCGTCACGCCCTCCTCGCGCAGGACCCGCTTGAGGACCCGCCCGACGGCGTTCTTGGGCAGTTCGGCGCGGACCTCGATGTGGGAGGGGACGGCGTACCGCGGGATTCGCGGGTGCAGCCACTCGAAGAGCTCCGCGGGGTCGATCTCCGCACCGGGCGCGGGCACGACGGTCACCTTGAGGTCGTCCTCGGCCAGCGGGGAGGGGACGGCGTGGACGGCGACCTCGCCGACGGCCGGGTGGGTCGCGACGACGCCCTCGATCTCGAAGCTGGAGATGTTCTCGCCGCCGCGGCGCAGGTAGTCCTTGCCCCGGTCGACGAAGTAGAGGTAGCCGTCCTCGTCGAGGCGGCCGTAGTCACCGCAGTGGAACCACAGGCCCCGGAAGGCCTCCAGCGTCTTCTCCGGCTGACGCCAGTAGCCGTTGAACATGATCGCCGGACGGTTGGGACGGGCCACGATCTCGCCGACCTCGCCGACGGGCAGCGGGTTGTCGTACTCGTCGACGATGCGTACCTCGAAGGAGTCGTTGATCTTGCCCGCGCTCCCGGCGCGGTAACCCCCGGGTGGGGTGAGGGTGATCAGGCAGGCCTCGGTCTGGCCGTAGGCGCCCGAGCCGACCCGTTCGACGCCGAAGCGCTCCCTCCAGCGGGCGGCGAGCTCGGGGGTGACCGGCGAGCCGGACACGACGCGCAGCCTGCCGAAAGCCTCGCGGGTGGCCTCGGAGTCGGGGGCGCCGGCGATCATCGGCAGCATCGAGCCCATGAGCGCGGCCATCGTCGCCCGGCTGCGCAGGATCTCGTCCCAGAAGCCCCGGACCGTGAAGCGCGACGCGAGGTCGATGGCCGAGCCGAGCTGGAGCGAACCCATGACGTGCCCGACGGCGGCCATGTGGAACAGCGGCATCGCCGTCCACAGGACGTCGTCGGAGCGGCGTTCGAGGTTCTCGTGCATCTGGCGGGCCATGTTCGCCACGTAGCCGTGGCTGACCATGCACGCCTTGGACGGCCCGGTCGTGCCGGCCGTGTAGATGAGGTGGCTGGTGGCGTACGCGTCGAGGTCCGGGGTGGTCGTCACCGCCGAGCCCTCCGCCACGGCGGCGTCGAAGTCGACGACCTCGGTGGCCCAGGCGGGCGCCGGGCCCGAGGCGGGCCGGCTGTCCCTGGGGGCGCCGACGAGGACCGGCACCCGCAGCCCCGTGCCGGCGAGGGCGTCGTCCAGGACGGACGCGAACTCATCCTCGACGATCATCATGACCGGGTCGGCGTCGAGCACCTGGTGGGCCAGTACGGGGCCGCGGTTGCTCGTGTTGAGCGGCACGACGAAACCGCCGCGCAGCGTCATCGCCCACCAGGAGAGCAGGGCCAGGCGGCCGTTGCGGGCGAGGACGACGACCCGGTCGCCGGGAGCGACGCGGTCGGCGAGGAACCCGGCGAGGCGACGCGACGCGGCGTCGAGCTCGGCCACTGTGAACGGGGCGTCGGCGAGGGTGAGGGTGAGGTCCGGCTGCTCGTCGAGCAGGCGGGACAGGGCGGGCAGCAGCGGAGGGGCTGCGGTGGGACGGTTCACTGGCTCTGGCTACCTTTCTTCGGGTCGGCCGCTCGCGGTGGCGGACAGCGGGGACCTGACGCTCAGCCCTTCGTCATCGCGACGGTCCGCAGGTCGAACAGGCCGAGGTTGGTCCACGGCAGCTGCTCGGCCCCGACGACCTTCGGGGAGGCGATGGTGGCGCTGGTGAGGTTGCAGATCGGGATGAACCACGCCTCGCTGAACAGCCGCTCCCACAGCTGGTGGTACTGCTTGGCACGCTCCTCGACGCTGGAGCGGGGGTCGGCGGCCTTGGCCGCGATCGGGCCGATGACCTCCGGGTCGGTGGCGAGCTTGTAGTTGCCGATCAGGTAGTTGTCCACAGTGCCCGCCGGGTCGAGACGCGGGTTGAACGTGTTGGACACCTCGAGCTCGAAGTCACCGGCGATGAAGCGGGCCTCGGTCTCGGAGTTCGGCGTCGGGTTGAGCTTCGCGTCGATGCCGGCCTGGGACATGGCGGCCTGGATGGCGGTGGCGGGCTGCTCGGTGTTGGTGCCGGCGGAGAAGCTGATCGACACCTTGGCCCGGCCGACCTCGGAGATCAGCGCCTTGGCCTTGGCCAGGTCGAACTCGTACGGGTACGTCGCCGCCGGGTCCTCCCACGGGCTGTTCGGGTAGATGCTGCGGGTGGGCGTGCAGGTGTCGGCGAAGAGCGCGCGGATGGCGGCCGGGTCGATCGAGCGCGCGATGGCCTCACGGACCCGCTTGTCCTTGAGGTCGCCCATGTTGGCGCGCAGCAGGATGCCGAGGACGTTGCGGAACGGGCGGGTGGTCACCTTGAGCTGGCCGTCCTCGCCGAGCTGGCGGGCCTGGGTGATCTCGTTGGCCGAGGAGACGAAGCTGAGGTCGGTCTGACCGCTGATGACGCCGTTGAGCCGGGTGGCGCCCTCGGGGACCCGGGTGATCTCCATACCGGCGAGGCGCCCGGCGTTGGGGTCCCAGTAGGTGCCCTCGGCGCGCTTGAGGACGTACTTCTCGTTCGGGATGAACTCGGTGACGACGTACGGGCCCGAGCCGGCCTTGCCAGGGGCGCGCTTGAGGTCGACGCCGTCGGCGATCGCCTTGGGCGAGACCATCATCCCGGCGGCGGTGGCCAGGGCCGAGGGGAGCACGGCGCCGGTGCCCGGCTTGAGGTTGAGGCGCACGGTGTGCGCGTCGACGACGGTGACGCCGGTGATGCTGGCGAGGTCCTGCTTGATGGTGCTCGTGGGCAGCGTCTGGCCGCGCTCGATGTTGACCTTGACGGCGTTGGCGTCGAACGGCGTCCCGTCGTGGAACTTGACGTCGTCGCGCAGGGCGAGTTCGAGGTGGGAGCCGTCCTGGGCGTAGGTCCACTTCTTGGCCAGGCCGGGGACGACCTGGTCGGTGGAGTCGACCATGGTGAGCCGGTCGTAGATCAGCGTGAGGTAGGGGTAGCCGCCGGGGGCCGGCTGCGCCGGGTCGAGGTTCTGGAACGGCGACGAGGCTGTCACCCGCAGGACGGCGTTGGGGTCGATCTCACCCGTGGTGGCACCGGGGTCGCTGGTTCCGGTGGCGGAGCAGGCTCCGACGACGAGGGTGGCGGCGAGCAGGCTCGCGGCGACGGCGAAGCGTCGGCGGCGCGGGAGGCGAGACACAATGATCCTTTCCTGACCTTCGGCCCGAGAGCGGGAGCGGCTCCGCGGGTCACCCGGCGGGTTCCCGGGGGGCGGCGGCCGGGCCGTTCGGCGGCGGCCGTGCGGGCGCGATGGTCATGGAGGTGATGGATGGCGGCGCTGGTGTGGAGCCCCTGTCCGGAACTGATCGGCATCCGCGCCCGAGGCTGGCGGTGTTGCGGCCGTTCGCGATCCAAACAAGCGCTCGATTGGGAACCGTAGGGGCAGCCTGCGGGCGCGTCAATAGGGCGAACGGCAGCATGATCGACAAGGAGTGGCGCACGGCGGGCGGCCGTTGCCAGCGCGCGATCAGGTCGCTAAGGTGCGCATCAAGCAAGCGCTTGGTTGCTTGGAGTCGGCCGAAGGAGTCCGCACGGTGGAAGCCCCCCTCGCCACGGCACAGCCCCGCGACACCGGCATCGACGCGGTCGCCTCGGCCACCCGCCGGCTCATCGACGCGATCACCCGCGCGGGCAGCGCCGTCGACGCCGATGCCGACGCGATCGTGGCCGACCTCGACGCGCTCACCGCCCGGATCGACGCCCACGCCCCGGACCTCCCCGAGCGGATCGCGACGATGTGGCGCCAGCCCGGCCCGGGCCGCTTCGATCCCGCCGGCGGCACCGAGAACCCGCTGTCGCCGCCGGTGTCCCTCTGGGTCGAGCCGGACGGTTCCTTACGCGGGGAGGTCACCCTGAGGCTTGCCTTCCAAGGGCCACCCGGGCATGTGCACGGCGGCACCTCGGCCATGCTGATGGACCACGCCCTCGGCATCGCCAACGCCCGCGCCGGATACGCCGCAGTGACCGTCGGGCTCGACATCTCGTTCCGCGCGGCCATCCCGATCGGCTCGACGATCACGATCCTGGCCCGGCACGACGGACGCGACGGACGCAAGGTGCGCAGCTCCGGCGAACTGCGCGTCGGGAACCTGACGTGCGTCACGGCCACCGGCACCTTCGTCCTCATGGACGACCCGTCCACGCGGGAGAAGTTCCGCCGAGCGTCGAGGGAGCAGCCATGAGCACCGATCCCCACCCGACCAGCGCCGCACCCGGCCCGCTCGCCGGCCGCGGCGCGCTCGTCATCGGCGGGGGCGGCGGCTTCGGCCGCGCCATCGCCGCCGCGCTGGCCGCCGACGGCGCCGCCGTGACGATCATGGGACGGACCGAGGCGACGCTGCGGGCGGCGGCCGGGACGATCGCCGCAGCCGCCCCCGGAGCACCACCGGTACGGATCAGCGCCGGCGACTCCACCCACGAGCAGGACGTGGCAGTAGCGGTACGCGTCGCCGACGAGACCCCGCTGGCCGCAGTCGTCACCACGGTCGGCGGCGGCACCTTCCGGCCCCTGCTCGCTCTCGACGCCGAGACCCTCGAACACGACTTCCGGCGCAACGTCACCACGGCGCTGCACGCCATCCGGCACGGCGGACAGGCCCTGGCCGCCCGCGGCGGGGGCGCGATCGTGTGCACCTCGTCGAGCGCGGGCGGGCACTCCTTTCCGTTCATGCCGTCGTACTCGGTGAGCAAGGCCGCGCTCGAGGCGCTCGTCCGGGTCGCCGCCGACGAGCTCGGCCACCTCGCGGTACGGGTCAACGTGGTACGCCCCGGCATCGTCGCCACCGACGGCGAGAACCCGGGCCTGCTGCTGGCCGACCCCGAACTGGCCGCCGCGACGGTCGCCGAGAAGCCCCTGTCGCGGATCGGGCGCGCCGAGGACGTCGCCGCCGCGGTCCGCTTCCTGTGCGGTCCCGGCTCCTCCTGGATCACCGGCGCCTGCCTGCCCGTCGAGGGCGGGGCCCACCTGCGGCGCGCGCCCCGGCTGGAGAAGCTCGCCCGGATCGTCAACGGCGACGAGGTCGTCGACGCCACCCTGGCGGGCCGCATCCCGTGACGGCACCACAGGTAGCCGCCACCCGGATGGAGCTGACCACGACGCTGCCGCCGACGACGGCGCTGCGCGAGGTGCCCGCGGTCGTGGCGCGCATCGAACGGCTCGGCTTCGACACCGTGCACATCCCCGAGACGACGCACGACTCCCTGGCGGTCGCGCTGCTCGCGGCCGAGCACACCAGCCGGATCACCGTACGCACCAGCATGACGCTGGCCTTCCCCCGCAGTCCGATGGTGACCGCGTACGCCGCGTGGGACCTCGCGCGGTTCTCCGAGGGCCGCTTTCAGCTCGGCCTGGCCACCCAGGTTCGCGGCAACATCGTCGGCCGCTTCTCGGTGCCGTGGGAGCGGCCGGTCGAGAACCTGCGCGACTACCTCGCCTCGATCCGGGCGATCTTCGCCGCGTTCAGCACCGGCGGCCCCCTGGAGCACGAGGGCAGCCACTACCGCTTCACTCGGCTCCAGCCGTACTTCAATCCCGGCCCGCTGCCGACCGCGGCCCCGGCGCTCTACACCGGCGGGGTCAACCGGCGTGTCTGCGAGGTGGCCGGCGAACTGGCCGACGGCTTCGTCACCCACGCGACGAACTCGCACCCGAGTCACCTGCGCACGGTCGTGCTCCCCGCGCTGCGCGCCGGTGCCGAGCGGGCCGGACGCGCCGGGATCCCGCGGGTCGTCGTCGTGTCCAAGTCGATCACCGGGCCGACGCCGGCCGCGCTCGCCGCGAGCCGCGACTCCGCCCGCCAGGAGCTGGCGTTCCTCTTCTCCACTCCCGCCTACCGCACGACCCTGGACCGGCTCGGCCTGGGCCGGGTCGGCGAACGGCTCGCCGCGATGGCCGCCTCCGGGCGCTGGACGGGACTCGCCGGCACCCTCGACGACGAGACCCTGGCCACGCTCATCCCGCACGGCACCTACGCCGAGCTGCCGGACGTGCTCGGGCAGGCCTACGGCGGGATCGCCGACGGGCTCGGGCTCGGGCTGCCGCTCGACCCGGCCGACGACGAGGACTTCGGCGCGTTGCTCGAACGCCTCCGGCTCATCCCGACCAGTGCCGCGGCCGGCGCCCCGCCCGCGACCGCCGGCCCCACCAGCGCGACGCACGGCGTCGCCGGATCGGAGACCCTGTCATGACCGCACGCATCGGGCTGCTCACCCCGGTCGTCGTCCAGCATCCGCGCACCGCGGCCGCCTGGGAACGGGACGTCCTGTCCGGCCCCGACGTCGGCGGCGCGCTGCTGGCCGTCGCCCGCGCCGCCGACGACCTGGGCTACCACCACCTGACCTGCAGCGAGCACGTCGCCGTGCCCGCCCCGATCGCCGTCGAGCGGGGCGCGACGTACTTCGACCCCGTGGCCACGCTGTCGTTCCTCGCCTCGGCGACGCGCCGCGTCCGGCTCGCGACGAACGTCGTCGTCATCGGCTACCACCATCCGCTCGCACTCGCCAAGACCTACGGCACCCTCGACCTGCTCAGCGGCGGGCGCGTCGTCCTCGGGATCGGGGTCGGCAGCCTCGAAGAGGAGTTCGACCTGCTCGGCGCCGAGTTCGCCGGGCGCGGCGCGATCGCGGACGAGGCGATCACCGCCCTGCGCGCGGCGTGGGGCAGGGCCGTGCCGCACCACGAGGGGCCCCACTTCACGTTCACCGATTTCGTCGTCGAACCGCACGCGCCGCGCACCACGGTGCCGATGTGGATCGGCGGGCGCACCCGCCGCTCGCTGCGCCGCGCCGTGGCGTACGGCACCGGATGGGCGCCGTTCGGCCTCGGACCGCGGGAGCTGACCCGCATCTGGGACTCCGTGGAACGCCCGGACGGCTTCGACCTCGTGCTGCAGATTCCGCCGCTGGACCCGCTGAACGACCCGGACGGCTCCCGCGCGCACCTGCACACGGCCGACGCCGTCGGGGCGACCGCTGTCAACGCGAGCCTCGTGGCCACCTCGGCGGCCCACCACCTCGAGCAGATGGCCGCGCTGCGCGAGCTCGCCCCGGAACGCTTCGAGGCGAACCCGTCCACGACCTGACCGGCCGTCGACCGGCCCGACCGGCAAGCCCGATCGAAAGGAACCCACCATGACCGACTCGCAGCCCGACCGGCTCGCCCTGTTCGAGGCGCGCCTCGAACAGGCCGAACGGCGCCTCGCCGCAGCCGAGGACCAGCTCGCCCTCTGGCGGATCGTGGCCAGCTACGGCCCCGCCGTGGACAGCGGCTCGGCCGAGATCACCGCCCAGTTGTGGACCGAGGACGGCGTGTACGACACCTTCCCGGTCGTGCTCAACGGCCGGGACGCGCTGCGCGGCATGGTCAACGGTGAGCGGCACCAGGCCCTGATCAACAACGGCGCCGCCCACCTCATGGGGCTGCCGCACATCGTCGTCGACGGCGACCGGGCCGTCGTGACGAACTACTCGCAGCTCGTGCTCAGCGCCCCCGACCAGAACGGTTACCGGATCTGGCGTACCGGCTCCAACCGGTGGGAGTTCGCCCGCACCGACGAGGGCTGGAAGGTGACCCACCGCTGGAACCGCCAGCTCGACGGCACCGACGAGGGCCGCGACCTGCTCGCCCGCGCCGTCGAATCCGAGGACTGAGGCCGTGCGCATCGGCCTCAGCTCCCCGGTCCTGGCCGACTCCGGGCCCCGGCCCCCGTGGGAGGCCGAGGCCGGGGTCGCCGAGTTGCGCATGGTCTTCACGACCGCCGACCGGCTCGGGTACGAGTTCTTCACCTGCCCGGAGCACGTCAGCGTCTCACCGGGGCTGGCGCGGGGTGAACGCTTCTACGACCCGGTCGCGACGTTCTCGTACCTCGCGGCGATCACCGAGCGGATCCGCTTCCTCCCCTACGTGCTCGTGCTCGGGCTGCACCATCCACTCGAGTTGGCCAAGCGGTACGGCACGCTTGACCACCTCAGCGGCGGACGGGTCGTCCTCGGCGTCGGCGTCGGCAACCTCGAGGAGGAGTTCGCGCTGCTCGGACGCCCGTTCGCCGACCGTGGACCACGGGCCGACGACGCCCTGCGGGCCCTGCGGGCGTCCCTGTCGGTACGGCTCGCGACCTACCACGGGGAGTACTACCACTTCACCGAGCAGGTGATCAGCCCGCACGCGGTTCAGGAGAAGGTCCCGATCTGGGTCGGTGGCCACAGCAGGCGTGCCCTCCGGCGCGCGGTCACCCTGGGCGACGGGTGGGCCCCGGCCCCCGTCACGTATCGCGGGCCGGACCTGGAGACCCTGCCCCGGATGCTCGCCGAGCAGGACCTGCCGGACGGGTTCGACGTCGTCATCACGCCTCCGGCCCGCCTCGACCCGACAGGCGCCCCCGAGGCCGCGCTCGACCTCGTCGGCCGGATCGGCGAGGCGGGGGCCACCGTGGTCAACCTCGTCGTACGGCACCGTGACCTGGCCGAGTACCTCGACCAACTCGCGGCGGCAGCGGAGCTCTTCGGTCTCGACCGCCGCGACTGAGCACGGCAGTGGACGCCGGGACCCGGCGACGAGCCCCGGCGTCCACGGTCACGCCTCGTTGGGCATGTTCGACCAGCCCTTGCGGTCGGTACGCGCGTACCAGCCCGACGCGGCCAGGGTCCCTCCGTCGACGGGGATCGTGTGCCCGGTGACGAAACGGGCGTCGTCGCTGGCGAGGAACTCGACGACGGCGGCGTAGTCGTCGGGCTCGCCGAAGCGGCCGACGGGAATCCACGTACGGATCAGCTCCGGGTCGCGTCCGCGCAGCATCGCCGCGGCCGGCGTCTGGGGCGTGTCGGCGAGGTCGGGCGCGATCGCGTTGACCCGCACCCCACGGCCGGCGACCTCGACGGCGAGGCTCCTGGTGAAGGCGCTGACCCCGGCGTTGTAGGCGGAGTACGGGGCGCACGCCGGGATTCCCCGGAAGGCCTCGACGGTCGAGTTGTTGACGATGGCGCCAAGGCCTCGCTCGACCATGCCGGGCAGCAGCGCATGCGTCATCGCGAGCACGTGCCACAGGTTGATCTCGTAGAGCGCCTGCCACTGCTGGGGCGTCGAGTGCAGGAAGGTCTTGGAGGCCGGGCGGAAGTCGCCGACGTTGTTGACGAGCACGTCGACCCGCCCCGAGTCGACGGCCGCCGCGGCGGCGACCGCGACGGCGACACCGTCGGCGGTGCGTACGTCGGCGAGGACGACCTCGACCTCGCCGCCGGCGCCACGAATGTCGGCGGCGGTGCCGGCGGCGGCCTCCCCGTCGATGTCGACGAGGACGACGTGGGCACCCGCGGTGGCGAGACGGCGGGAGATCCCGCCGCCGATCCCGAGGGCGCCGCCGGTGACGACGGCGATCCGGCCCTCGAGCCTGCGGGTGGCGCTCATCTGCCGGTTCCTTCCTCGTCGGCCCGGGTCACGGAGACGCGGTGGCGTTCGATCCAGTTGATGGTCACCGCGCGACGCGCGAAGGCCCATCCTTCGCCGGTGCGCGCGTACTCGTCGTCGTAGTGCAGGAACCAGACGAGGTCCGAAGGCCCGTCGCGACCGGGGAGCAGGTGGTGGGCCGTGCCGCGGACCCGGCCACGGGCCCCGGTCGACGTCGGCAGGTAGCGCGCCCCGGCCACGACGTGGGTCGTCGCCAGCGTGCCGGCGAGCGCTCCGAGCGCGGCCACGACAGCCGGACGGCCGACGTGCGACACATGGGGGTCGAGGTGCGCCGGCGGTTCGGGGACCACGAGGACGCCGTCCGGGGCGAACAGCGCGCCGACCGCTGCCGCGTCACGGTCGTCGGCGGCCGCGGCGTACGTCTCGGAGAGCGCGCGCAGCGCGGTGAGGTCGGCCGCGACGAGGCCGGTCACGCCGCGGGAGCGGTCGCCGCGCGTACGACCTGGACGAGCTCGGCGACGGCCCGCTCGCAGTCACCGCGGGTGTAGCCGAGCAGAGCGGTCTCGGCCGGATCCGGCTCATAGGCAAGGACGTTCCCGCGACCCTGGACGATCATCGAGTCGGGCATGAAGGGGTGCGGCTCGTCGAGCTCGACGATGGTGCGGTTGCCCCCGGCCGCGTCGACGAGCAACTGGAAGAACTGCGTGAACGTCAGGTTGGCGTCCCCGACGAGGTAAGCCGCGCCCGCCGTGCCGCGGTCGAGCGCGCCGCCGATCGCCTCGGCCAGGGACCGGACCGACATGTAGTTCGTGCCGCCGGCCGGCGCGTGGTCGGGGATCTGCGGCTCGTTGCCGGCAGCCCAGGACACCATGCGGCGGTAGCGCTTGGCCGTGATGCCGGGGATGGCGCCGATGATCGAGGGCGGGTTGAGAGTGCAGACCGTGAAGGAGTCGTCGGCCAGCGCCCGGGCACCCTCGTCGGCGTCGCGGCGAGCGGCGACGTAGGCGCTGGAGTCGGCCAGGGCGGGTCGCAGGTGGTGGTAGTAGCTGCCGACCTGGACGAAACGGGAGATTCCCGCGCTCTTGGCGAGCGCGGCGAAGGCCGGCACCCCCGTGCTCTGGGTCTCCTTCCAGAACGCCGTCTCGTCCGCGTCACGGGGCAGGTGGCGCACGTCCTGCCCGGCGGCGAAGACGACCGCGTCGAAGGGGGCAAGGTCCTCGCGGGTGAAGGTCTGACGGGTGTAGTCCCCGCGGAGGACGGGCAGGCCGGCGACGGGCGAGTCCGCGCCGACCGCTCCTCGGGCGGCGACGGTGACCTTGTCCCCCCGATCCCGTAGGTAAAGGGCAGTGTGGACTCCGATCATGCCGGTTCCACCGACCACGAGTACCTCCATCGCGAGGTCTCCTTGCGTAGTGAGGCGGCTCCCCCGGCGTGAATCGGAGTGCCAGCACGACTTCTGAACCTACCAACCAAGCGATTGGTAGGTTACCACGAGAGTCCGCTGACCAGAGACAACGGCGAGTGGAAAAGGCTGTCTCGCTAACGGCACCTCTCTGCGTCAGGGCGTCGGCAGCAGAGAGGCGGTGGCGTTGGACGTCACCGGATGACACTTCTATCGGTCTGACGCCGCAGTACGAGGCGAACGCGGACTCCGACCGGCCCTGTTGACGGCGCCGAAGCGGGCCAGGATCTTCGCGGCGGTGACGTCGCCGATGCCGTGCAGATCGGTCAAACTGGTGCCAGACGGTTGCGACCGCAGCGGACAACGTTGTCCACTCAAGGTGGTCGGCTTCGGCCGGATGACTGTGCTGCCCGGTGGCTGGGAACTGGCCTGCGGGTACAAGCCGGTGGCCGGAGCGTGACCCGCCGAGCCGGCCTCGCGGCCGCGAGGCCGGTCGGCGGCGACCCGGCCGAGGAAGTCCGAGACACCGGCGTACGGCCCAGTGGTCGTGGTGACAGTGGTAACGCTCCGGCCCGCCGGTCACCGTCTCAGGGGCGGCAGTTACCAGGGCCACTCGATCCACAGCCGGCGTGCGCCGGACACCAGGCGGAGCGCGTCATCACCACCTTCGACCTCGACGAGTACGTCTACGGCGCGCTCAAGGCAGGCGCCCGAGGCTTCCTCAAAGACGCCGGCTCACCCAGGCCGTCCACGCCGCCGCCCGCGGCGACGCCCTGATCGCACCGAACATCACCGCGAGGCTCCTGTCCTCCTTCGCGAACAGCCGCCCGCGCTCGGTGCCACCTGAACCTGTCGAGCCGCTGACCGCTCGCGAGGAACAGGTCCTGCTGACTGCCGCTCGCGGGCGGACCAACAGCGAGATCGGCGACGAGCTGTCCATCAGCCTCAGCACCGTCAAGACCCACATCGCCGCCCTGATGCGCAAGCTCAACGCCCGCAACCGCGTCGAAATCGTGATGTGGGCCTACGAGACACGCCGCGTCCGCACCTGATCGGCACCCGAAGGCTCGAGTCGCGGAAACCAACGCCGACCACTTCGGTCTTCTCTAGGAGGTCTCCGGTCGGATCAGTCGTCCGCGCTGCGCCGTCATGCAAGCGCTGGCGATCGGATGGGGCCGTCGTTCACTGCCCGAGAGGGCGGTAGCGGAGGTGTACGACGCCGTTTCGGAATCGGCGCTCATCGAGGAGTTCGAGGTCGACGCGCATGCCGGTCGGCAGGCCCGGCTTACCCCCGCCGACGACCACGGGCCAGACGAACAGCTGGCACTCGTCGACCAGCCCGGCCTCAAGAGCCTGCGCCGCGAGGTGTGCACCTCCAACGGTGAGATCGCTGCTGGCCGTGGCCTTCAGTTCGCGTACCGCAGCGGGGTCGAAGCGGCGTTCGAGTCGGGTGTCGGCGGTCGACACCGCAGCGAGGGTCGTGGAGTACACGACCTTTCTCGCTGCCCGCCAGGCGCTTGCGAAGTCGCCCATGAGGTCGGACTGCGCGGCCAGAGCGGCGTCGGTTTCCCAGACGGCCATCGCCTCGTACAGCCGCCGCCCGTAGAGGAACGTGCCCACGGACCGCAGGAGATCGGTGTAGACAACGAATACCTCGTCGTCCATCGGCAACCAGGCGAACGCGCCGCGTTCGTCCTCCATATAGCCGTCCAGCGACACGTTATTCACATAGATCAGCTTCGCCATGCCCCTACCTCTCGATGATCAACCGCAACAGCCTGGACACTCATCAGCGTGGTGAACGCCTGGAGCCGGGCCACCGGCACGTCGAGCGCCCGGAGCCGGCATACAGAGCCCGGCCCTCGTTGGCGCGCTGACCACGGCCCAGGTGGCAAGTTCGATCGGCCACCCGCACGTTGCCGACGACCGCATGCATCACCTGCGCCGTTACCAGCCCCCAGCAGCGCGGCCCGGCCCGCGAAGTAGCCGTTCCAGAAATCGCACACACCCAGGGCCAGGACGCCTCGTTCGGCACCTCGGAGAAGATCACGGTGGCAATGGGCCGACGAGATCGAACATGCAGCAGACCTTGACGCACGGGTGCATCACCCATCACCTCCTGCGACCGCGACAGCACGCTCGTAGGCTGCCCCTCACCCTGACTACGAACACCTCTGCCCGAATCCGACACCTCCGGTCGACATAACGGCAGCAGGCCATACCCTCCGACAGATTTGGATAGGCCCTGATGCCCCCGCCGCCCCTGCCTCGACTTCAAACGTGGGCGATAGCGCTGCGCATCTTCCACGCGAGCACGAACGGCACTCTGCCGCCCGGCATGGTGCCGCCGGCTGCTTCGACGATTTCCCCGTACGTCAGCCGGCGCACGGCGGCCTTCGGACCGACACCTCTCCGCCGCGCGATTTCGCGCAGTTGCTCTATCCGGGCCTCCGCGGGTTTGCGCCCCTCCGGTGCACCGAGCAGTTTCCTGACCGCCTCGCCGCCCTTGATGTCCAGCGCAGCGAAGCGCAACCGCCGGCGGACTCGCTCGGCCCGGTCGTCCGGCGCGAGCAGCCATACCGCCGCGCTCGCGTTCTCAAGGCGGCTCGGGCCAGCGAGTACGGGGCGTACAGGTGCATGACGTGCGCGTCTTCAGGACGGTGCGCAGGCAGGGCCGGCTCGGTTGAGCAGGAGTTCAGCCCAATTGCGCGGACGCGGTCGGGCGCGATGGTGAGCAGAATCCACCGCTGGTCGTGGCCGTTCCTGCACCTCGTCGCGTGTGTCGAGGCCCATTCGCGCGATCGCTGAACCCGACCACATGATCAGAGTGGCGGGTGACCAGCGGTTGCGCTGGCCTGGTCCGGCAGCTCCGGGCCGGGCGCCCGGTCGCCGCCCTCTCGCAGCCGGATGGAATGCCATGCCGCGCGTACGTGGCTGCGCATGACGGACTCCGCCCAGTCGGGGTCGGGCGCGGCCAGGGCCGCCACCAGCTCGTGGTGGTGAGCGAGGCTACGGCGCAGCGCGTCCGGGCTGTAGCGGGAGAAGGTACGCCAGACGAGCGGCATCTGGATCACCGAGGAGACGACACCGGTGAGTCGGCTGTTGCCGGACGCCTCGAGGATCATCCGGTGGAACCGGTTGTTCAGCTCGGTGAGCTCGTCCACATCGGTCGGTCGTCCGTCCGGCGCCACCTCGTCCATCCGGTGGGCCAGCGCGTCGAGCGCGTCCACGTCGACGGTGCCTGTGGTCGCCGCCAGTCGGCAGCCCCACGGCTCGAGCACGGCCCGCAGGCTGAAGATCTCGTCGAGATCGTGGATGCTCCACGCCTGGACCTGCACGCCACGGTTGCGTTCGTGGCGGACCAGTCCCTCCGCGGTCAGCCGTCTGAGCGCCTCCCGGACGGGCGTCCGACTCACCCCGATCGACTCGGCCAACTCGCCCTCGCGGAGCCAGGCGCCGGCCGACCGTTGCCCGGACAGGATCTGCTCCCGGATCAGCCGATAGGCGTCGTCGGCGGCGTGGCCGTTGTCGGCCTCCCGCAGTGGCGTGTGGTCACTCATGATGCTCGGCACCGTAGCAACACGGCAGGTTGTATGCAATCTTCCTTCGGGGCATTGACACCCGAAGAGTCGAGTCCTACTTTCCCAGCACAACCTACTGTAACGACAGTCACAGACTTGCGAATTGCATGCAAAAAGACGCAGATTGAGGGGCTCATGAGCACTCCACTGCCGCTTGACGACATCCGGGTGATCGAGCTCGGGCAGCTGCTGGCAGGGCCGTTCTGCGGTCAACTCCTGGGCGACTTCGGCGCCGAGGTGATCAAGGTCGAGGACCCGGGTCAGGGCGACCCCATGCGGCAGTGGGGGCGCGAGAAGCCGTACGGCAAGTCGCTCTGGTGGCCGGTGGTGGCGCGGAACAAGAAGTCCGTGACCGCGAATCTGCGGACCGAGCAGGGTCAGGATCTGGTACGTCAGCTCGTCGCGCGGGCGGACGTGTTGATCGAGAACTTCCGGCCCGGCACGTTGGAGCGCTGGGGGTTGGCCCCGGAGCGGCTGTGGGAGATCAACCCCGGCCTGATCGTCACCCGCGTGACCGGCTTCGGGCAGACGGGCCCGTACTCGTCACGTGCCGGATACGGATCGATCGGTGAGGCGATGGGCGGAATTCGGTACGTGACCGGCGACCCCGATCGCCCTCCGGCCCGGGCCGGAGTCTCTCTCGGCGATTCGCTGGCGGCGACGTTCGCCTGCCTGGGCACCCTGGTGGCGCTGCACCAGCGCGGACGTACCGGTCGAGGCCAGGTGGTGGACTCGGCCATCTACGAGGCCGTGCTGGCGATGATGGAGTCGCTCATCCCCGAGTACCAGATCGCCGGCTACCAGCGGGAGCGGACCGGAACGACCCTTCCGAACGTGTCGCCGAGCAACGTCTACCCGACGGCCGACGGCGAGATGGTGCTGATCGCGGCGAACCAGGACACGGTTTTCCGCCGGCTCGCCGAGGCGATGGGGCGGGTGGAGCTTGCCACCGACGAGAAGTACGCCACCCACGGCGCCCGAGGCCGGTGGATGGAGCAGCTGGACGGCCTGGTCGCCGAATGGAGCTCGACGCTCGCGGCCGACGATCTGCTCGAACGGCTGCACGCCCATGGCGTTCCGGCAGGCCGCATCTTCAGGGCCCGGGACATGCTCGAGGACCCACACTTCGCCTCGCGGGAGGCGATCGTCCGGCTGACCCACCCCGGTCTCGGGGAGTTCGCCATGCACAACGTCGTACCCAAGCTCTCCGACAGCCCGGGCCGGGTCCGGCACGTCGGCCCCGAGCTCGGTGAGCACAACGAGGACATCTATCGCGACCTGCTGGGGCTCGGCGACGACGCGATGGCGTCGCTGCGTTCTGCCGGCGTCATCTGAGGAGGGACCATGACCTACCGACTCGGCGTGGACGTGGGGGGAACGTTCACCGACATCCTGCTGATCGACGAGGCGACCGGAGAGACATACCGGGCCAAGACCTCCTCCACGCCCGAGGACCAGTCCATCGGGGTGCTGCGTGGCATCGAGCGGGCCTGCGAGGCCGCCGGCGTGCCCATGTCGGAGATCGCTGAGGTGTTCCACGGCACCACGGTCGCCACGAACGCGATCCTCGAGGGCAAGGGCGCCCGGGTTGGGCTGGTCACCACCGACGGCTTCCGGCAGGTGCTCCAGATCGCCCGTTCCTTCGTGCCAGGTGGCCTGGCCGGCTGGATCATCTGGCCGAAGCCGGAGCCGCTGGCGGCGTTGGAGGACACCGTGGAGGTCGTCGGCAGGATCGGCGCCGACGGCGCGGTGGTGACCGAACTCGACGAGGCTGACGTCCGTACGAAGCTGCGCAAGCTCCGCGCACAGGGCATCGAGGCGTTGAGCGTCAGCCTGATCAACTCCTACACCAACCCGCAGCACGAGCGCCGGGTCGCCGAATTGTCCGCCGAGGAGCTTCCGGGCGTACCGGTGTCGCTGTCGTCTTCGGTGCTGCCGGAGCTTCGCGAGTATGAGCGGACCATCACCACCGTCGCGAACGCGGCCGTGCAGCCTCAGGTGGCGCGCTACGTGGCCAACCTTGAGGCGCAGCTCGGCGAGTCCGGGGTGGACGGTCGGCTGTGCATCCTGCGCAGCGACGGTGGTCTGGTCTCCGCAGCCGTCGCCGCGGACAACCCGGTGAACCTGCTGCTGTCCGGCCCTGCCGGCGGGGTCACCGGCGCGACCTGGGTGGCGGAGCAGGCCGGATACCCGGACTTCCTGACCTTCGACATGGGCGGCACCTCCACCGACGTCGCCCTGGTTCAGGGGCTCACGCCGCGGGTGGGTCGGGAGACCACGGTCGGGGACCTCAAGGTCCGCGCCACCTCCGTCGACGTACGAACTGTGGGTGCCGGCGGCGGATCCATCGCCCACGTACCGCCGCTGACCCAGGCGCTCCGGGTAGGGCCGCAGTCGGCCGGTGCCGCACCCGGTCCGGCCGCGTACGCGGCGGGCGGTGAGCAGCCGACGGTGACCGACGCGAACGTGGTGCTCGGCTACCTGCCCACCGATCTGGCCGGTGGCGAGATCACGCTGGACCGTGCGGCGGCACGAGCGGCGGTGAAGTCGATCGCCGACGCCACCGGGCTGGAGTCGGTCGAGGCCGCCGCCGCGGGCATCATCGACATCGTCAACGAGAACATGTTCGGGGCGTTGCGGCTGGTGTCGGTGCAGCAGGGCTTCGACCCGCGCGACTACGCGCTGGTGGCCTTCGGTGGCGCCGGCCCGTTGCACGCCAACGCTCTCGGCAGACTGACCGGGGCCTGGCCGGTGATCATTCCGCCGTCGCCGGGAGTGCTGTGCGCCTACGGCGACGCGACGACCAACCTGCGCGACGAGTCAGTGCGGACGTTGGTGCGCCGCTTCAACGAAATGACCGACGAGAGCCTTCGCGCGGTTCTCACCGAACTCGCGAGCAAGGCGTGCTCCACGCTCAGCGAGCAGGGCGTCCCCGAGGATGAGCAGCACGTCGTGTTCTCCGCCGACCTGCGCTACCACGGACAGGGTTTCGAGATCCCGGTGGCCGTCGACATCGACGCCTTCGACGGGACCGGCGGTGGACTCGCGGCCCTGCGGTCGGCGTTCGACGCCGATCACCAACGACTGTTCTCCTTCGTTCTCGATGCCGAACACGAGCTGGTGACGGTCCGGGCCACCGCTCATGGTCCCCGGCCCCAGGTCGCCGCGCCCGCGCTGGAGCATGGTGACGCGGACCCGAGCCGCGCAGTACGGGCCCACCACCGCATCTGGGTCGAGGGCGCCGAAGTGGAGGCCCGCATCTACGACCGGGCCCTGCTGCGAGCGGGCAACGTCGTGCCCGGTCCGGCGATCATCACCGAGATGGACTCCACCACGCTCGTGCTGCCCGGGCACACGGCTGCGGTGCACCCGAGCGGCAGCCTCCTCATCCGCCCCGCCGACACCCACCGGGAGAACTGACCATGGCACGCCTCATCGAGACCGCTACCGGACCGCTTCGCTCCGTGGATGTCGACCTGGTCACCATCGACCTGATCGAGAACGGACTGCGCAACGCCCGCTACGAGATGGACGAGGTGCTCTTCCGGACCGCGCTGTCGCCGGGGATCCGTGAACAGCACGATGAGTTTCCGCTGATCGCCAACCCTGACGGCAAAATGATGGTGGGACAGTTCGGGCTGTCCATCCCCGACTTCCTGGAGAACTTCGACGGCGACATCGAGGAGGGCGACGTCCTGCTGACGTCGGACCCCTACTCCTGCGGTGCGGCGATCAGCCACGCGAACGATTGGCTCGTGGTGCTGCCCATCTTCTTCGAGGGCCGCATCGTGGGCTGGGCGGCGATGTTCGGGCACATGTCCGACGTCGGCGGCAAGACTCCGGCGTCGATGCCGACCGATGCCCGCACCATCTTCGAGGAGGGCGTGGTGATCCCGCCCTTCAAGTTGTACCGCAAGGGCGTGCTTGCCGAGGACGCCCTGCGGATCATCCTCAACCAGGTGCGGAAGCCCGACTGGAACCGCGCCGACCTCAACGGCATCGTCGCGGCGTGCCGGACCGCTTCCCGGCGGGTCCAGGAGATGTGCGCCCGGTTCGGGGTGGACACCTACAACTCCGCGCTCGACCAGCTCCTGGACCGCAACTACCGGGCGATGAAGGTACTGCTCGGGGCGGTCTTCAAGGAGGGCGAGACGCTGTCCTTCACCGACTACATCTGCGACGACGGCCTCGGTTACGGCCCCTACGAGCTCAAGCTCAGCCTGACCCGTACCGGTGACAAGGTGCTGCTGGACTTCACCGGCAGCAGCCCGCAGGCGCAGGGTCCGATCAACTACTACATCAACGAGAACCTCGTCCGGATGTTCTTCGGCATCTACATGATCACCGTCGCCGACCCGCAGATCCTCTGGAACGACGGCTTCTACCCGCTGGTCGACGTCACGATCCCCGACGATTCGTTCTGGAAGCCCAAGTACCCCGCCGCCCTCAACGCGCGTAACCACGGCATCGGTCGCGTCTTCGACCTGTTCGGCGGCCTGCTCGGTCAGACGAACCCCGGGCTGCTCAACGCCGCCGGCTTCTCGTCATCACCGCACTTCATGTATTCGGGCACCTACGGGCCGGGTGAGCGCGAGGGCGAGTGGTTCCAGCTGTACTCGATCGGATTCGGCGGGATTCCCGGCCGGCCGGTGGGTGACGGCCCGGACGGCCACTCGCTGTGGCCGTCGTTCGTCAACATCCCGTGCGAGTACCTGGAGTCCTACTACCCGCTGCGGATCGAACGCTGGGAGACCATCGCGGACACCGGTGGCGCCGGGCTCCATCGCGGCGGGAACGGCGTCGACGTGGCCTACCGGTTCCTGGAGGCCGGCACGATCGCGATCCACGACGACCGCTGGCTCACCTATCCGTGGGGGGTCAACGGTGGCGAGCCCGGTGCGCGTGGCCGCAAGTGGCTCGAACGCGCCGACGGCGGCACCGAGATCCTGGGAAGCAAGGTGCACGACGTGCCCGTAGCTCCCGGGGACGTGCTGCACTTCGTCACCTGGGGTGGCGGCGGGTGGGGCGACCCGCTCGCCCGCGATCCGGAACTCGTCGGCCTCGAGGTCCGCCGGGGCCTGGTCAGCCCCACGGGGGCCCGCCGCTTCGGCGTTGTCTGCGACGAGGCCGGCACCGTCGACGTCGCGGCCACCGAGGAGGTACGGGCCGAGCTGCGCCACGGACGTCCGGACCCACTGCCCACGTTTGACATGGGACCGCCGCTGGAGACCATCCTGGACCGGTGCCTGGAGGAGACCGGTCTTCCTGCCCCTCGGCCGCCTGTCGCCCGATGAACCCCGTGCCGGACAGCAGCGACGACGGATTCGGGGGCGCGCTCCTGCCCGGCGCCCGCCCCGCAGTGGTGGTCATCGATCTGATGCGGGCTTACTTCGACCCGGCCAGCCCGCTGTGCCTGCCGTCCGCGGACTGTCTGCGGTCGGCTGGCCGGGTCATCGCCGCAGCCCGCGACCACCGGCTTCCCGTGCTGCACACCCGCGTCGCGTACGGGCCCGGCGGTGTCGACGGAGGCCTGTTCGTCCGGAAGGTCACCGCCCTTCGGCAGCTCTTCTCCGGCGGTGGCGCGATGGGTGAGCTGATGCCGCAGGTCTCCCCCGCCGAGGATGAACTGGTGCTGGTCAAGCAGTACGCAAGCGCCTTCTTCGGCACGTCGCTGGCCTCCACCCTGCGGGCGGAGCGCATCGACACCGTCGTGCTGGTCGGCGTGAGCACGAGCGGTTGTGTCCGTGCCACGGCGGTGGACGCGATCCAGCACGGTCTCGTCCCGCTGGTGGTTTCCGAAGCGGTGGCGGACCGCGCCACCGGCCCGCACGAGGCGAGCCTGTACGACCTGCAAGCCAAGTACGCCGAGGTGATCAGCGAGGCCAGGGCCGTCGCGTACCTGTCGGAGGAGCGATGACAGTCATGGTCGACATCGTCGAGGTCTCGCCCCGCGACGGCCTGCAGAACGAGGCGATGCTACTCACCACCGCCGACAAGGTGGAGCTCATCGAGCGGGCGGTACGCGCGGGAGCCCGGCGAGTGGAGGTGACCAGCTTCGTCAACCCCGCCCGCGTGCCGCAGATGGCGGACGCGGACGAGTTGATGGCCGCGCTCCCCCGCCACGACGGCGTCCGATACGCGGGCCTGGTGATGAACCGCCGCGGCCTGGACCGAGCTCTGGCCGCGGGCGTCGACGAGATCAACGTCGTCGTCGTGGCCACGGACACCTTCTGCGGTCGCAACCAGGGCATGACCACCGCCCAAGCCTGTGACACGGCCGCAGCGCTGGTGCAGGCGGCTCGCGAGGCAGGGGTGTACACGACGGTGACCGTGGGTGCCTCGTTCGGATGCCCGTTCGAAGGCGAGGTGCCGCCGAACCGGCTGCGGGAGGTACTCACCCGGGTGCGGGATGCAGGGCCGGACGAACTGGCCCTCGCCGACACCATCGGAGTGGCCGTACCCTCCGACGTCACCGAACGGCTGACGCTCGCCCGGGAGATCACGCAATCCTGGACACCGCTGCGGCTGCACCTGCACGACACCCGACACACCGGCGTGGCCAACGCGGTCGCGGCAGTCCAAGCGGGCGTCACCACCCTCGACGCCAGCATCGGCGGGACGGGCGGTTGCCCGTTCGCGCCGGCGGCGACCGGGAACGTCGCCACCGAGGATCTCGTCTACCTCTTCGACCGCCTGGGGCGGCCCACCGGCCTGAATCTGGAGGAACTCACCTCGGCCGTCTCCTGGCTGGAGCGGAGACTCGGCAAGCAACTCCCCGGCGCTCTGCTCCGGGCAGGCGGTTTTCCCACCTGAGCCCGACCTGGACGCCGGAGAGTCTGCCCGGTTCGGCCCTCGCTGCCGTGGTGGCCCTGCTGAGGGCCGCCGTCATGACGGCCGTCGCCAGGAGCGTGCGCTGGTGAGGGTGCAGGAGGCCGCTACCGTACCGGCCTCGTTCTCGTCTCACGTGCTCTGTCGACGGAGCAGGTATGAAGCCCGGTCCACTGCCTGCCCGACTTCGGCCGGATCGACTGCGGTGACGATGACGCCGTAGATCATGCGATGTGCGAGCAGAACGTCGTCCACGGTGATGCGGTGGTCGACCAGACCGGCCGCCTGCGCGCGCGGCAGGGTGTCTTGAATCAGGGACTGCAGACGGATGCCGCCGGTGTACTCCGGCAGGTTGCGCCGGGCGTCCACCGCCATTTCCACGAACGCGGCGGACTCCACGGTCATCTGGATCACGCGGTCCCAGAGCCGGCCGAACGCACTCGCGCCCGGCTCGGCGGCGATCGCCTCGAGCTGCGCGAAGTTCTCCTCGAACACCGCGAACGCCAGGTCGAGCCGGGTCGGGAAGTGCCGGTACAGCACACCCTGGCCGACCTCGGCGTCCTTGGCGATCGCGCTGAGGGGCACGTGATAGCCGCGCGCGGTGAACAACCGGCGGGCCGAGCGGAGGATGGCCAGCCGATTCTGCGAGGCTGCCGCCGGACCACGATTGACGCGACCGCTGGTGGAGGGCATGCTGCACTCTAACAACCGGACAGGACTGTCCGGTTGCTCGGAAGCCACGGGAAGGCTCATCCATGACCGACACCACCGCGCAGTCCGCCGGCACGTTCGACCACTCCTACGACGTCGTCGTCGTGGGCAGCGGCGGGGCCGGATTCGCCACCGCGCTGGGCGCGATCGACGCCGGGCTGAGCGTGCTGATGATCGAGTCGAGCGGCGAGTGGGGTGGAAGCACAGCGATGTCCGGCGGCGGGATGTGGTTGCCGGACAACCCCCTGATGCGGCGCGCCGGCGTCGGCGACTCCCGCGCGGAGGCACTCACCTACCTCGAGGCCACGGTCGGTGACGCCGGGCGCTCCACCTCGCGCGAGCACAAAGAAGCCTTCGTCGACGGCGTCGAGGACTTCGTCGTCACCGCTGAGAAGTTCGGCATGGTCTTCGCCCGCTCCACCGACTACCCCGACTACTACCCGGAACTGCCCGGCGGGAAGATCGGCCGCGCGATCGAGGTGAAACCACTCAACGCGAAGGTCATCGGCAAATGGTGGAAGACCATCAGCGCGCCCGCCGGGATGCCGATCAAGACCGACGATGTGTGGCTGCTCGGCCGCGCCTGGTCCACTCCCGCCGGGTTCCTCCGCGGCGCCCAGTTCGTGTTCCGTGCGCTCGGCGGTGTCGTCCGCGGCCAGCGGCTGGTCGGCATCGGTGCCGGACTGTCCACCGCGTTCCTGCACGCGGTGGTGATCAAGCACCAGGTGCCGCTCTGGCTCAACGCTCCGCTGGAGGAACTGCTGACCACCGACGGCCGGGTCACCGGCGTACGCATCACCCGCGACGGCCAGTCGCTGACGGTGCGCGCCACGCGGGGCGTCATGTTGGCCGGCGGCGGGTTCGACCACAACACCGAGTGGCGGCGCAAGTACCACGGCATCGACGGCGCCCCCTCCGGCAACCCCGCCAACCTGGGCCGCCCCACCGAACTGGCACAGCAGGCGGGTGCCGCCGTCGAGCTGATGGACGATGCCTGGTGGGGTGCCTCCGTCGCCGCCACACCCGGCCACGATCCGTCCTTCATCGTCGGCGAGCGCTCACTGCCGTACTCGATCATCGTGGACGCCCACGGCGACCGATTCGCCAACGAGTCGGAGTCCTACGTCGACCTCGGGCACCACATGCTCGAACATGACAAGGACGGCCCGTACTGGATGATCGCCGACGTCCGCCATGCCCGCCGGTACCTGCGCACCTTCGCGCTGGACCCGAAGAACAACAAGGCGATGCGCGAGGCCGGGATCATGGCCAAGGGCAGCACCCTCGCCGAACTGGCGGGCCGGATCGGTATCGATCCGGCGCGGCTGCAGGCCACCACCGATCGGTTCAACGGCTTCGCCCGCTCTGGCGTCGACGGGGACTTCGGTCGCGGAAACTCGGCGTACGACCGCTATTACGGCGACCCGACCGTGCATCCCAACCCCTGCCTCGGTCCGCTCGAGAAGGGTCCGTTCACCGCCTTCAAGGTCGTCATCGGTGACCTCGGCACCAAGGGCGGAGTGCTCACCGACCCCGAGGGACGTGCGCTGCGCGAGGACGGCACGGTGATTGACGGCCTGTACGCCGCGGGCAACAACTCCGCCTCGGTGATGGGCCGCACCTATCCCGGCCCGGGATCCACGATCGGGCCCGCCGTGGTGTTCGGGATGCGCGCCGCCCGGCACATGGCTCGCCGGCCGTCGGCTTCGACCAGCTGAAGCTTCCCTGCCGTGAGGTCGACGACGAGCCCGTCGGCGTCCCGCCCCGCGGCTTTCCCGGGTCTGTCCGGGACGCCCAGTGAGGATAACCGGCGGATCAGACGGTCACCTCGCCGCGTACGAGCGCCTTCGCGACGACGGTCCGCAGGATGTCGTTCGTGCCCTCGCCGATGCTCATCAGGATCGAGTCCCGGTAGAGGCGCTCGACCTCGAACTCGGTGGAGTAACCGTAGCCGCCGTGCACCTTCATCGCGTCGATCGCGGCCTCGAGGGCCACCTCCGAGCAGAACACCTTTGCCATCCCGGTCTGCCCGTCGGCGCGGCCGCGCCGGACCGCGTCGGCCGCCCAGTACGCCATCAGGCGGGCGGCCTGGAGCTGGATCGCGATGGTGGCGAGCTTGAGCTGGATCGCCTGGAACTCGGCGATGTGCTTGCCGAACGCCTTGCGCTGCTGGGCGTAGGCCAGCGCCTCGTCGTGGGCGCGCTGCGCGATGCCGACCGACCGCGCGGCGATGTTGACCCGGCCCCACTCCAGGGCGGACAACGCCTGCTTGAGGCCGACGCCCTCGACGCCACCGAGCAACCGGTCCTTCGGTACCCGCACGTTGTCGAGGAGGATCTCGCAGGACTCGGTGCCCTTGTAGCCGAGCTTCGGGATGTCCCGCAGGACCTGGAAGCCGTCCAGCGTCGCGTCGACGAGCAGCACGCTCATGCCGGTGTGCGCGGGCGTGGCGTGCGGGTCGGTCTTGACCAGCACCGGCAGCGGGTCGGCGTACCGCGCGTTGGTGATCCACATTTTGGTGCCGTTGACGATGTAGTGGTCGCCGTCGAGGCGGGCGGTGGTGCGGATGCCCTGCAGGTCGGTGCCGGCGTCCGGCTCGGTGAGGCCGATGCCGGTCCGCCGGGCACCGGTGGCGAGGTCGGGCAGGTAGGCCTGCTTCTGCTCCTCGGTGCCGTGTATGGCGATCATCCGGCAGGCCAGGGAGTGGCTGCCGAGGATGCCGGCGATACCCATCCAGCCGCGGGCGAGTTCCTCGAACACCAGCGCGAACGAGACCGGGTCGAGGTCGAGGCCGCCGTACTGTTCCGGCACGGTGATGCCGAACAGCCCCATCTCGGCCATCCCCCGCACGATCTCCGTCGGGTACCGCCCGGTTTGCTCCCAGTCCCGCGCGACCGGGATGATCTCCCGGTCGACGAACGTGCGGAGCAGGGCGCGGAAGTCCTGCTGCTCCTCGGTGAGCGTGAAGTCCATGGGTAGCCTCCGTCAGCGGTGGAAGACCGGCAGCGCCCGGCCGTCGTCGAGGTCGAGCCAACCGACACGGACCGGGTCGCCGATCCGCCAGTCCTGCCCTTCGAGGGTGGACAGCACGAATGGTCCCTCGGCGAGCCGGATCCGGGCGATCGTGTACGGCACGGCAGCCTCCGGCACGGGTGCCCGGTGCACCACGGTGAACGTGTCCACGACGCCGTGGCCGGACGCCTCGACGAACCCGAGATCCACCATCGACGAGCAGGCGGTGCACAGCGCACGCGGCGGATGCTGGACGTGCCCGCAGGACCCGCAGGTCTGCAGCGTGTAGCGGTGCTCCCGGGTGGCGTCCCACCAGCCGGCCGTCACGTCGTCGGGTGGCGGCACGTGCATCACCGCACCCCCAGCACGACCGTCGCGTGCGTGGACAGGATCCCGCCGGTGCCGTGCGCCACGGCCACCCGGGCGTCGGGCACCTGCCGGGCTCCCGCCTCGCCGCGCAGTTGGCGGACCGCCTCCACCAGCAGCAGCACCCCGTACTGACCGGGATGGCAGTACGACAGGCCGCCGCCGGAGGTGTTCAACGCCAGCTCACCGCCGGGACGGATCCGGCCGTCGGAGATGAAGTCGAGCCCCTCCCCCGGCCCGCAGAAGCCCAGCGCCTCGATGCTGAGCGCGGCGGTGATGGTGAAGGAGTCGTACACCTCCAGCACGTCCACGTCAGCCGGAGTGATGCCGGCCCGGGCGAACGCCTCCCGGCCGGACTCGCGCGCGCCGGTGGCCGTCAGATCCTCGACCGCGGTCATCGACGTGTTCGTCGACCGTTCGCCGTAGCCGAGAACCCGTACCGGCGGGTGCCGCAGGTCGCGGGCCCGGTCGAGCGTGGTGAGCACGACCGCCCCGCCACCGTCGGTCACCAGGCAGCAGTCGGCGACGGTCAGCGGGCTGGAGACCATCGGCGCGGCGAGCACGTCGTCGACGGTCAGCGGCCCGGCGCCGTAGCGGAACGCGACCGGGTTGAGCAGCGCCCACGCCCTGGCGGCGACCGCGATCTCGGCGAGCTTCTCCCGCGTCCCGCCGTACCGGTGGAAGTACTGTTGTGCCGCCATTGCGTAGTACGACAGCGGGTACAGGGGGCCGTACGGCGTCTCGAACTGTGCCTCCGGGACGTGCTCCTCGACGACTCCGCCGAGGCTGCGCGAACGCGCGGAGCGTTGGTTCGACGCGAAGCTGATGACAACCGTGGACACCTGGCCGGCTTCGATCGCCTGGGTGGCACGGGCGACCATCATCTCGGCGGCCGACCCGCCGACGAATGTCGAGTCGACCCAGCGGGGCCACAGCCCGAGATATTCGGCGAGCTGTGTGGTGGAGAAGCGGGACACCCCGGTGGTGGCCAGTCCGTCGACGTCGGTGAGGGTCAGCCCGGCGTCGGCGAGCGCCCGGGTGACGGCCTGGGTCTGCAGCGTGAGCGTGGACTTTCCGGTGCTGCCGAGGTCGCACTCGGCCGCGCCGACGATCGCGACGCCGCTCACCGCGCGCCAGGCCCGTCGGCCGTGCCGAGCAGGACCGTCGCGTGGGCGGGGCGGGCTGCGGGCCGCTGTGGGCCGTACTCGCCGGCCAGGATCGTGGCGGAGAGGTCGACCCGGACGCGGTCGGAACCGACCTCGACCACGGTCGCCTCGCACCGGACCGTCTCGCCGGCGAACATCAGGTTGCGGAACGTGAACGACAGCTCGTGCACGAAGCAGCGCGGGCCGAGCGCGTCCTGGAGCAGCTCGACGAAGAGCGCCCCGAACACCTGCCCGTCCACGACCGGGCCCGGGACCCGCGCGGCGGCCACGAACTCGGGGTCGAAGTGCAGGCGGTACCAGTCCCAGGTGGCGCCAGCGTAGGCGACCATGTCGGTGAGCGTGATGGTGCGCTCCAGCGCGGGCAGCGCATCCCCGACGTTCGGTGGCACCCTCGATGTCATGCGGCACCGTCCAGGCTGACCAGGATGATCGTCTCCTCGTTGACGGCGAGCAGCTCGCCGTCCTGGTTGGTGTACGTCGCGCGCGAGGAGACCACGAGCATGTCCGCGCCGGTGCGGGTCTGCTTCTCGGTCAGGTCGTGGATCTCCCAGGTCGCGATGATGACGTCGTCGGGGCGTACCCGGCGGTGGAACGTGTAGCTGTTGCCGCCGCGGACCTGGCGGGTGCCGGGGACATCGAGGTGCCAGGAGTGTCCGGCGTAGCCGTCGCTGTTCATCGGGAGGTTCGCGTACTGGTTGGTCTCGCAGATGAGCGTCGGCGGAGCGGTCACGCCCGGCAGGCCCTGCGCACGGGCGAACTCGGGGTCCGAATACAGCGGGTTGTCGTCACCGATGGCCAGGCCGAAGTACCGGCCGGCAGCGGCGCCGAGCGGTTCCGGCGCGGTGTACACCTTCCTCGTGCCCAGCAGCGCGCGCAGTTCGTCGGTCAGCAGGCTCACGCCGTCTCCTCCGCTCCGCTGATGTTCGGATACACCGCCGTCGGGAACACCTCGAGCAGGAACTCGGGGCGCAGCAGGGCCTTGCAGATCGCCCCGGTCGACGCCGGCCAGGGCGGGCTGAGCAGTCGTTCCCGCACGCCGGCCACGCCCCGGTACGCCGGCAGCGCGGACTCGACGCAGTACTCGACCGTCTCCAGTAGGTGCTCCGGTCCGAGGCCGGCGTGGCGCAGCAGGTGCAGGATCGCGCCGTACGTCGCCTCGGCCTGCGCCACGATGTCGTCGGGGTGCAGGGCCTGCTGCGTCTGCATGTCCAGCGCGGCGAAACCGGACATGTACAGCGTCCGGCCGGCCCGGACCCCGGGGGCGTAGGTGAGCGTGTCGTAGCGGGACCAGCCCGGGTTGACCAGTTCCAACCGGTGCCGGGAGGCTGTGACGTCGATCGCGACGAGCGCGTCCGGGTGGTGCAGCCGGCTCATCAGGATGCCGCCCGCGCCCGGGTACACGCCGGCGCCGCCGAGGCGTTCCCGCCGCACGCGGTGCGTCCGGCGGTACACGTCGCGGGTCTCCGGCGTCGAGTAGTCGTAGGTCGTGACGACCGCGTCGAGGGACAGCCCGACCGCCGTGAGCAGGTCGCCCGCCCGGTCCAGGCAGTAGGCGTACTGCGCGGCGAAGTCCCCCGGGTGGACCACGGCGCCGGTGGCGTCGACCGGGAGCATCGTCGGTAGGTACACCGCGCCGTCGTGGCCGGTCCGCACGGTGGAGGCCCGCCAGGTGCCGGCCGGCCGGGGCTCGCTGGCGGCCAGCACCTCGCCGCCGCCGCGGACCGCGTGCAGCTCGACCTCCAGCAGCGCGGTACGCCGCACGAGCCGCTCGACGACGACCGTCCGCAGCACGGGCTCGTGGTCGCCGAAGACCTCCCGCCGGACCGCCGCGGCCGCCTCGTACTCGGCGAGTCCGGCGACCGTCACGTTCTCGGTGACCCGGGTGACGTCCTGCGGCCCGAACCCGGCGGCCGCCAGGATCGTCAGCACCTTCTCGTACGCGGTGCGCGCCTGCGCCGCCATGTCCCCGGTGACCGTCATCCTGCCGACGGCCTCGTCGAACGCGGCGGAGGTGTGGCCGGAGGTCCAGGCCGCGTCGCCCTCGGCGAGGCCGAGGCAGAACGTGAAGCCGTCGTACGGGAACCAGCGGAAGGAGGGCGGTTCGATGGCGTGTGGTGTCACGGGCGGTCCCTGCCTGTACCGGCGGCTGCCAGCGCCGCCATGAGCGGTTCGATGGTGTCCATCTCGTCGAGACGGGACAGCAGGTCGACGACGTCTGCGGTGTCGCCACCGGCGTTGCCGTGGAACTTCGCGACGAGTTGCTCGTCGGTCAGCGGGTTGTCCGGGCCGCCCGCGCTGCGTGGCACGCTGCCGGGAACGGCCGAGCCGTCGACGAGCGTGATGCGGGCGGTGCCGGGCGCGTCGGCTGCGGGGCCGCCGGTGGGGGCAACGTGCCAACGCACCAGCCGGGCAACGCGTTCCACCTCGGGTCGGCCGAGCGAGTCCGGCTCGTACGTTGCGGTGGTCAGGTCACCGTCGACGACGGCGGCGGCGATGCTCCACGGCAGCGAGAACTTCGCCGCGTACGGCGACGCCGGTCGCGCCAGGTCCCGCCGGGTGTCGCAGACCGTGGGCACCGAGTCGGGGTGCACGTCGACGTCGATCGCGGCGACGTCGACGGAACGGACACCGCCGCGGCGCACCGCGTCGCGGACCGCGTCGATCGCGGCGTGGGAGAGTTGGCACGCCGGGTACGGCTTGATGCCGATCCGGGTGGTCTCCCAGCGTGTGCCGAGCTCGGCGGTGATGGACGCGAGGTCGACCGCGCCGGCGGCCAGTGCGTCGTAGACACCGTGCGGGCCGTCGAGGACGTTCGCCGGGCCGCCGGCCCCGGCCGCGGCCAGCCGGGCGGCGAGGATACCGGCGTGCCCGGCGAATCCCGGGTGCAGCTGCTTCGTCGAGGCGCCACTGTGCAGGAACGCCAGGAGCCCGCCGGCCTGGCTGCCGGCGATGCCGAGTGCGTCGGTCGTCCGCGCGGCGTCGAGGCCGAGCAGCCGGGACGCGACGATCGCCGAGGAGAACACGCCGGCCACCATCGTGGCGTGCAGCCCCCGGGCGTGGAAGCCGTGCGACGCGGCGGCGGCGACCCGGCACACGGTCTCGTAGCCGACCACGGCGGCCTCGAGCACGGCCCGGCCGGGCGCGCCGACCTGCTCGCCGACGGCGAACGCGGCCGGCAGCACCACGGCGGTGGCGTGCACGAGGCCGCCGGCGTGGGTGTCGTCGAAGTCCAGTGCGTGCACGAGGGTGCCGTTGGCGAGCGCGGCGGCCGGCGCACCGACCCGGCCCTGCGACCCGATGATCGTCGCCTCCGGCGGCCCGCCGAGTCCCCGGGCGACGACGACGGCCGGTATCGGCGACGGCCCACCGGGCTCCCCCGGCATCGGGCTGGCGCGCAGTGCACCCAGCGCCGTGCCGACCCCGTCGAGCAGGTGCCGCAGCGCTGCGGCCCGGACCGCGGCCGGCATCTCGACGTGGCCCGTGCCCCACTCGGCAAGCTCCTCGGCGATCATCGTGACGTGGCTGTGGTGTCGAGGCTGTCAGGGGTGTCGGGGGTGTTCGCGCCGTGTGCCGGCTCGGCATCGCCGAACGCGCCGGCCGCCCGCAGCGCCACCACCTGAGACTCGTCCAGGCCCAGGATCTCCCCGGTGACGAGTGCGAGGTCCTCGTTGCGCCGCGGTGCCCGGCGGTAGGTGGGCGTCTCGTCACCGACCCGCACCGGGGACGCGAGTTGCCGTACCTCGCCGTAGCGGGGGTGGTCGGTGGTGACCACGAGGTTCCGGGCGGCGGTGTGCTCGTCCGCCAGGGCCGCGCCGACGTCGTTGATCGGGCCGCACGGGATCGACCCGGCGTAGAGCTGCGTGAGCCAGTCGTCGACGGTCTTCTGCCGGAAGATCGCCTCCAACCGGGGCACCAGGTCGGCGCTGTGCTCCCGCCGGCCGGCGAAGGTCGCGTACGGCGAGCCGGCCTCGGCCCACTCCGGGTGGCCGACGATCTGGCACAGCCGGGCCCAGAACTTCTCCTTCGCGCAGCCGACGACCATCCAGCCGTCCTTGGCCTCGAACGCCTGGAACGGCACGAGCGACGGGTGGGCCGAGTGGTGTGTGCGGACCGGCTGGAACCCGGTGTTCAGGTGCCACGTCGCGGGATAGGTCAGCATCGACACCGCGGTGTCGTAGAGGCTGACGTCGCAGTCCATCCCGACGCCGTCGCGGCGGGCGGCGTGCACCCCGGCCAGCAGCGAGATCGCGGCCACGAAGCCGCCCGAGTAGTCCACCAGTGACAGTCCGGACTTGGTGGGCGGTCCGTCGGGCTCACCGGTCAGCTCCATCCAGCCGGCGAGACCCTGCAACACGTAGTCGTAGCCGGGTTCCTGCTTGCGCGGCCCGGTCATCCCGAATCCGGTCAGCGACACGCACACGATGCGCGGGTTGAGGTGCTTGAGGTCGTCGTACCGGATGCGCAGCTTCTCCGGCACGTCCCCGCGCAGGTTGGAGTACACGACGTCGGAGACCGCGACGAGTTGTTCGAAGACGCCGCGCCCGGCGGCGGTACCCAGATCGAGAGAGACGCTGCGCTTGTTGCGGTTGAACGTCTCGAAGAAGAGCGAGTCCTCGTCCTCGGCGTACGGCGGCACGTATCGGCCGACGTCGCCGCCGGCCTGCGGGTCCTCGATCTTGATGACCTGGGCGCCGAGGTCGGCCAGGTGCACGCTGCCGAACGGTCCGGCGCCGTACTGCTCGACCGCGATGATGCGCAGGTCCTCCAACGGTCTCACGTGGTCGCTCCCGTCAGCTCACCGATCAGCGCGATGATCTCGTCCTGGGCCGCGCGGATCTCGACGGCCGGCAGCCCGTGGGTCGGCGGGCTCAGCTTCACGGTGTCGGCGATGCCGTCATAGGCCGCGATCCGGGCGGCGACGTCGTCGCGGGTACCGGCCATGGTGAGCGCGTCGACCATCCGGTCGCTGACGCTGCCCGCGAGGTGGTCCGCGCCGGCACCGGCCCGGAACGCGTCGATGACGGCCTGCTGGTCCTCGGCGAGGCCGTGGAACGCGAAGAAGTCGGCGTAGGTGCGGACCGTGGCGTAGAAGCCGACCACACCGGCGGCGCGGCGGCGGGCGAGCGCGGGGTCGGCGGCCACCGAGCAGCACGCGGAGACGACGACGTCGACGTCGTGGCGCGTCTTGCCGTCCGCGCGGTCGATGCCGAGCGTGAGGTCGGGCAGGACGTGCTCCCGCAGGTACCCCGGTGAGCACAGCTCGTGGCTGATCCAACCGTCGCCGATCTCGCCGGCCAGCCGGGTCATCAGCGGGCCCATCGCGGCCAGGTACACCGGGATCGGCCGCTCCGGAACGGCGTACGGCCGCTCGTAACCGCGGATGTGCATCGGCTCGAACTCGCCGTCGGCACGGATCTCGGCGCCGGTGGTGCAGGAGTCCCAGAACAGCCGGATGTTGTGGACCGTCTCGCGCAGGTGACCGACCGGCTTGCCGAACGGCACGTTGTGCCATTGCTCGTTGAGCCGGCGCACCCCGGAGCCGAGGCCGATCACGAACCGGCCACCGGACAGCTCGTCCAGGTCGAGCGCCTCCAGCGCGGTGATCATCGGGCTGCGGGTGAACGCCAGGACGATCGAGGTGCCGATCCGTGCGGTCGACGTCGCCCCGGCCAGGGCCGCAGCGGTGCCGGTCGCGCTCCGGTGCAGCTCCGCGGCCCACAGCACCTCGGCGCCCGCGCGTTCCGCCCGGCGCCCGGCGTCGGCCAGCTCCGCGAGCGTCTCCCCCCACGGCTGGTACGTGAGCCTCATGCCGTTTCCTTGCTGTCGCCGTCGAGGGAGAGTGGGGACTTCCCCACCGGGAAGAGGTTCTCCAGCTGTTCGGCGCCCCGGCGGTACACGTAGAACGTGCGCTTGAAGGAGCAGACCTCGTCGCCGTGCTGGTTGAGCGTGCGGGTGCGCACCGTGACGATGCCGGCATGCGGGCGGGACGCGGACTCGCGCTTCTCCAGCACGAGCGACTCGCTGTAGAGCGTGTCACCGGCGAACACCGGGTGGGTCATCCGGATCTCGTCCCAGCCGAGGTTCGCGAACGCGTTCTGGGTCAGGTCGGTGACGCTCTGCCCGACCGCGATGGCCACCGTGAGCGTCGACACCACGAGCGGCTTGCCGAACTCCGACCGTGCGGCGTACGCGGCGTTGAAGTGCATCTCGTTGGTGTTCATGGTCAGCAGCGTGAACCAGGTGTTGTCGGTCTCCGTGACGGTGCGTCCCAGCGGATGCTGGTAGACGTCTCCGATCTCGAAGTCCTCGAAGAACCGCCCGGTCCAGCCTTGCTTGAGCCCCATCAGCCAATCTCCTGAGAACGCGCGAGGTACCCGTCGCGGATCGTCCGCTTGAGGATCTTGCCGCTCGGGTTGCGCGGCAACGCGTCGACGACGTGCCACTCGCGGGGCACCTTGTAGCGGGCCACGTGCTGCCGGACGTGGCCCTCCAGGGCTCCGACGTCGATCCGCGTCCCCGGGCGGGCCACCACGAACGCGGCGATGCGCTCGCCGTACACCTCGTCGGGCACGCCGATGACGGCGACCTCGTCGACCGGCTGGTGGCGGGCGATGACCTCCTCGATCTCGCGCGGAAAGATGTTGACCCCGCCCGCGATGATCATGTCGTTCTTCCGGTCGACGATGGTGATGAAGCCCTCCTCATCGCGCACGGCCACGTCGCCGACGGAGAAGAACCCGTCGGCGTCGTATCCGGCCCGGGTGGCCTCCTCGTCGTCGAGGTAGCCGGCCAGCAGCAGCGGCGAGCGGGCGAACAGCTCGCCGGGCTCACCCGGCCCCACCTCGTTGCCGTCGTCGCCGGTGAGCCGGATCTCGTTCCAGAACCAGGGATGCCCGACACTGCCGGCCCGTTCCAGGGCGAACTCGGGGCGCAGGTTGGTGACGATGGAGCACTCGGTCGAGCCGTACAGCTCGTGCACGTCGACGCCGGGGAACGCGGCGATCACCCACTCCTTCAGCGCGACCGGCAACGCGGCGGCGTTGAAGTAGAGCGTCCGCAGCGCCGACAGGTCGTACCGGGCGGCCGGCTCCTCGCAGAACCGGCGGAGGTGCTGGGCGTGCGTGGGCACCAGGAACACCGTGGAGGCGCGACTGGAGGCCATCAGGTCCAACAGCCGCTCCGGATCCCAGGTCGGCAGCACGCTGCACGAGCCGCCGAGCATCGGGGCGGTGTAGGCGAACGCGAACCCCGCGCCGTGGTACATCGGTGCGACGGCGATCGTGCTGCGGTTGGGGCCGAGCCCGTAGTCCAGCCCGACTCCGAACGCGGTGAGGACCCGTCCCCGATGGGTCAGCAGGACGCCCTTGGGCCGCCCGGTCGTGCCGGAGGTGTAGGTGATGCAGAACGGGTCGAGTTCGTCGACGGGGACCTGCGGATCGACCGCGCGGCCCTGTCCCAGGAACGTCTCGTACCGCTGGCCGACCTCGCCGGCGAAGCTGAGCACGAGCGGCAGGTCGTCGAGCAGGCCGTCGACGTTGCCGGCCAGCTCGTCGGCCAGGACGATCCCCCTCGCCCGGGAGTGGGCGAGGATGTACGCGTTGTCCGAGCTGTTGTTCTTCGTGTTCAGCGGCACGGTCGGGATGCCGGCCTTCGCCATCGCCGCCGATATCTCGAAGTACTCGTAGCGGTTGTTGCTCAGCACCGCGATCCGCTCACCGGGGGCGATGCCGTGCGCGAGCGTCGCGGACGCGAGCCGGTTGGAGCGCTCGTCGAGCGCGCCGAACGTCACGGCGTGGTCGCCGTCGACGACCGCGACCCGGCCCGGCGTGGCCCGGCCGAACTCGCGGATCCCGGCGGCCATGTTGAGCTGCACACCCTTCACCCGGTGCCATCCCTCCCTGAGTCATTGATGCGCATGACGGCCCCGGTCAGAGTCCGTAGCGGGCGAGCACGTCCCGCTTGCCGGGGATGAGGACCTTGCGGGTCATCCGGCCGGTGGTGAGCCACGCGATCGCGTCGCCGTTCCTGGTGCTGGTCAGCATCCGTTCGACCAGGTACGGCGCGACGTCCTCGACGTGGTCGCACAGGATGTTCAGCCACCTGCGCTGCCGCGCCACCTGCTCCGGCGCGGCGGCGGCCTCGCGCAGCCACCCCTCGGTGATGAGGATGCCGGGGCGGATCTGGCCGATCCGCACGCCGGTACCGGTGACCTCCTTGGCCAGTGCCCGGGTGAAGGAGTCCAGACCACGCTTGGTGGCCGCGTAGACCCCCATGCCGGGGCGGATCCGGCCGTCGCTGCCCCCGCCGAGCACGTTGAAGACCTGGCCGCCGTCGGCGGTGAGCATGCCGCGGACGGCGACCTGCGACCCGTACACGGTGCCGAGCATGTTCGTGGTGACCATCGTCCGGACGTCCTCCGACGCGGTGTCGACGATCGGCCGGGTGGTGTTGGCGACACCGGCGTTGTTGATCCACAGGTCGACGCCGCCCAGCGCGTCGACCGCGGCGCTCCACATCCGCTCGACCTGCTCGGCGTCGGTGACGTCCACGGCGAACCCGTGGACCGTCGCTGCCGTGAGGGCCTGTGGGCGCAGCCGTGCGACGGCGTCGTCCACGGCCGTCCGCGAGCGCCCCGAGACGACGACGGAGTGGCCCCGCGAGAGCAGCTCGCGGGCGAGCGCGAAGCCGATCCCCCTGGTGCTGCCGGTGATGACTGCCTTACGCATGACTGCTCCTGCCCACTCAAGTCGGGAGAACGGGTCCGGTCAGTGGCCGGCCAACCGGGCGACCGCGTCGGCCAGCGGCACCACGTCGGCATACTTGGCGTCGAGGTCGAAGAGGTTGGCCTCGTGCGGGCCGGGATCGCGGTCGGCGCACGCCTCGCGCACCACCATCGGGCGGAACCCGTGTTGCAGGGCGTCCACCGCCGACGCGCGGACGCAGCCACTGGTGGAGAAGCCGCCGAGCACCACCGTGTCGACGCCGGCCGCGGTGAGCCAGGCGGCCAGGGCGGTTCCGGCGAAGGCGCTGGCGTAGTGCTTGTACACGATGTGATCGCCCGGGGCAGGCGTGACCTGGGTCGGGAAGTCGCCGAGTGGGTTGCCGGCGGCGAACGCGGTCAGTGCCGGCACCTTCGCGGCGAACAGGGGTGCTTCGGCGCAGGACTCGTCGGCGTACCGCACCGCGGTGAAAGCCACCGGAACCCGGGCGGCGCGGGCCGCCGCCACCAGCGCGGCCATCGCGGCCATCGCGGCCTCCGCGGTGGCCAGGAACAGCGGCGACGAGGGTACGGCGTACGCGGCGACGGGGTCGACCAGCACGAGCCCGGGCCGGGTGCCCCAGCCGAGCCGGCGGGCGAACCCGGCACCGGCGTAGTCGGCATCGAGCCTGCCGCCGCGCGCGGTACCGCCGGGGGTGGCGGACAGCTCGGCACCGTTCATTCGACGCATCGTATGCGTTGGATACATCGTTTCGCTAGGGGGAACATTGCGAGACGACAGGCTTGCCGCGCCCATGGAAACAGTGTTTCCATTGCAGCCATGCCGGTCTCGGACGGCGCCGATCTCACCACCGCCGGCTGCCGGGCGGCCTGAAACGCGAAGTGAGGAGCAGCGGGTGCGAGCGCACGTCGAACTGATTCACGAGAATGACTACATCTGGCACGTCGGGGAACTGCCGCACGGCGAGGGCGGGGTCCACGAACGCCGGCTCTCCACAGACGAGGAGGACGGATCGTCCTCGCTGGCGTTGCGGTTCGACAGCGACTGGGGGCGCGGGCCGGGCGTGCCGCACGCCGACACCGAGTTCTTCGTGCGGTCCGGCTCGCTGATCTACGGCGGTCAGGAGATCGGCCCGGGCGGCTATCTTCAGGTGCCCCGGGGTGTGCCGATGGACTGGATCAAAATCCGCGAGGGCTCGTCGGTGCTGCACTGGCGCGAGTACGGCGACTGCGGTTTCGACGTCGGGAAGGCACAGTGGAGTCCGGCCTCAGCGCGGTGGGAGACCGCCGTCGGCGAGGTGACGGTGGTCGATTCCAACGACATGGAGTGGACCGCCGCCCCGACGGTCGGGCCGATCACCCCGCTCTACATCAAGCTGCTGCACCGCGACCCGGTGACCAACTTCTACACCCGCCTGATCCGGGCCCACAAGGGCTGGAGCGACCACCGGCTGGCCCACCACCCCTGCTACGAGGAGTTCTACACGCTCGGCGGGAAGATGGCGTACAACTTCGGCGACATCGACGAGGGCACCTACTGCTTCCGGCCGGCCGGGGTGAAGCACGGCCACTTCGTCGCCGAGACCGACATCGACTGGATCATCCGGTCGGACGGCGAGCTGGTCAACTGGTACACCACCGACGAGTGGGTCAAGTGGGGCGGCACGGCGACCAACTACCACGAGCACGACGAGGCGCCGGTCATCTCCACCCTGCCGGTGCGGTCCCGTTCGCGCGGCCCCTGGTCCGGCGACGGGATGTGACGGCGACGGGGTGCGACGCGGCCACGACCACCGCCGCGTCACACCCCATGCTCGCCGACCAGGGTGGGCACCTCGTTCCCACGTACGGCAGCACCAGCACGCCGCCCTCGACCAGCAGGTCGTAACGCGCCACCGCGCACCCCCTTCACCGTCTGCGTTTCGGAGAGCGTGACAGGGTTTCCATTACTGAGGAATGGCGGCTAGATTGACGTCCCAACCTCGGTCGGTCCAAGTGGAGGTCCCGTGCCCGGTGCACCGCAACCCGACGTCGACCCCGGCGTCACCGCGCTGTGGCCGGCGCTGGCCGGGGCCCGGGTCATCGACCTGGCCCAGCCGATGCGCCAGGGAATGCCCCAGTCACCGAACCACCCGCCGTTCCGGATGGTGATCGAGCGCCGCCACGGCGACCTGGTGCGCGCCGACGGCGGCAGCGCCGCCAACGAGGTCATCATCACCGGCGGGCACGTCGGTACCCACGTCGACGCGCTGGCCCACGTCTCGCAGGACGGACTCGTGCACTCCGGCCGGCCGGCCGCGGCAGCGCAGTCCCACGAAGGCTTCGCGGAGCTGGGCATCGAGACGTTCGACCCGTACGTCGGACGGGCCGTGCTGCTCGACGTCGCCGCCGTGCACTCCACCGCCGTGCTGCCGGCGGGTTACGAGATCACTCCGGACGACCTGGAGCGGGCCGCCGGGAACACCCGGATCGCACCGGGCGACGCGGTCCTGATCGGCACCGGCTGGTCGCGGCGGTGGGGCGACGGAGCAGCGTTCGTCGGGCTCGCCGACGGCGTACCCGGCCCCGGGGTGGCCGCCGCGCGCTGGCTCGCCGAGCGCGCGCCCAGGGTGGTCGGTGGCGAGACGATCGCCTTCGAGCACCTCGCGCCCGGACGCGGGCACGCCACCCTGCCGGTGCACCGGATCCTGCTGGTGGAGCACGGGATCAACATCGTGGAGACGATGAACCTGGCCGCGCTGCTGGACACCGGGGTCCGGGAGTTCCTGTTCGTGCTCAACCCGCTGCCCATCGTCGGAGCCACCGGCGCCCCGGTCCGCCCGCTGGCGGTTCTGCCGTGACGGCGGGCGGAGGTACGGCCGGGACCACGGCCGCGCCGGGCGACGAGCCCACGCTCAGCGCCCGGCTGGCGCGCTTCGCGGTCGACTGCCGTGACCACGGAGTACCGGAAGCCGTCCGCGCCGACATCCCCGGCCGGGTGCTGGACATCCTGGGGCTGGCCCTGGCAGCGCACGCCGACCCGGGGGCCGACGCCGCGGCTGCCGCGCTGCGGTCCGTGCGGCGCTGGGGCGGCATCGGCGAGGCCACCGTCATCGGCTCCGGCGATCGGCTGCCCGCCCCGGCCGCTGCTCTGGTCAACGGGGTACTGGCCCACTCGCTGGACTTCGACGACACGCACCTGCCCTCGGTGCTGCACCCGAGCGCCAGCGTCGTGCCGGCCGCGCTCGCCGCCGCGGAGGCGGTCGAGACCGGTGCGGCCGCCGGCGGCGCGGCCCTGGTCGCGGCGGTGGCCGCCGGGATCGAGATCACCAACCGGCTCGGCATGGCCGGCTACCTGCCCGCAACAGGGGCCAACGTCTTCTTCGAGCGGGGCCAGCACGCCACCTCGATCTGCGGCACGATCGGCGCTGCCGTCGCGGCCGGCCTGCTCTACGGCCTGGACGACGTGGGCATCGGCCATGCCATCGGGATCGCCGCGAGCATGGGCGCCGGCATCCTGGAGGCCAACCGCACCGGCGGCTCGGTCAAGCAGGCCCACTGCGGCTGGGCCGCCCACGCCGGGGTGAGTGCGGCGGTGCTGGCGGCCGACGGGCTGACCGGGCCACCGACCGTGCTGGAGGGACGATTCGGTTTCTTCACCGCGCACACCGGCGACTTCACCGCCGACGCGCTGCTGCGCGGGCTGGGCACCGAGTGGGAGGTGCTGCGCACGGTCTACAAGCCGTACCCGTCGAACCACTTCACCCACCCCGGCGTCGACTGCGCCCTGGCGCTGCGGGCCGGCGGGCTCGACCCGGCCGACGTCGCCGAGATCGAGCTGGGGGTGGCCGCCCCGGTGCTGCGTACCATCGCCGAACCCACTGCCGAGAAGACCCGCCCGCGCAGCGCGTACCACGCGAAGTTCTCCGGCCCGTACACGATCGCGGCGGCGCTGCTCGGCGGTGGCGGTCTGGGGTTGTCGCTCGACGACTTCGCCGGCGAGCTGCCGGCCGACCGGCTGGCGCTGGCGGCCCGGGTCCGGTGCGTGGCCGACCCCCGGGCGTCGGAGCTGTTCCCGCGTGCGTTCGCGGCGGTGCTGCGGGTGCGGACCCGCGGCGGTGCCCTCATGGAGCACCGGGTCGACTCATCGCGCGGCGGGCCGCAGCATCCGTTGAGCGCGGCCGATCTGGCGACGAAGTTCCAGCTCAACGCCGAGCGGGCGGTTCCACCGGCGCAGATCGCCGCGCTGCGCGACGCCGTGCTCGGCGCCACCGGTGCCGGGGAGACGCCATCGGCGCTACTCGCGCTGACCGCCTCGGATCGCTGAGAGCGGCTCGGGGCAGCCGTGCCCACCGCCGCAGCCGCGCGTGCTCGGCAGCTGCCTGGGTCCCGGGCGGGCGTCTACACGGCCAGGCCGAGCAGGCGCCGGGCGGAGCGGACCACCGCCTCGTCCACCAGCCGGCCCTGTGCGTCGAGGCAGACTCCCACGCCGTCGCGGACCGCCGCGTCGAAGCGGGCCACCAGGTCCGCCGCCGTCGCCACCTCGTCGGGTGCGGGGGTGAACACCTCGTTCACCACCGCTACCTGCGCCGGGTGGATACAGGCCCGGCCGACGAAGCCGAGCCGCCGCAGCGCCGTCGTCGACTCGCGCAGCGCGACCAGGTCCCGGAAGTCGGTGCTGACCGGCCCCACCGGAGGCTCGATGCCGACCGCCGCGCTGGCCAGCACCACCTGTGAGCGGACGAAGAGCAGTTCCCGCTCGTCCGGCCCGAGCGTGACACCGAGGTCGGCGCGCAGGTCCGCCTCGCCGAGTTGCAGCCGCCGTACCCGGGGTGAGCGGGCGATGTCCAGGACCGCGACCACGGCCGCCGCCGACTCCAGCAGCGGCACCACGGGGGTCGTGCCCACCGGCGACCCGGCCGCCGACTCGGCCGCGCCGAGAACCTCGTCCAGGGCGACCAGTTCGGCGGCGGACTCGGCCTTCGCCACACAGAGCCCGGCGAGCCCCGGCCCCACGACGGTCGCCGCGTCGACGTGGCCCAACCGGCCCGCGTTGATCCGCACCCACCAGGCGAACCCGGGTGGTGCGGAGCGCAGGAAGGCGGCGACCGCCGAGCGGGCGGCGTCCTTGCCGGCCTGCGGCACCGCGTCCTCCAGATCGACGATCACCGCGTCCGCGCCGCGCCCCGCCGCCTTGGCCAGCTTGTCGGGCGCGTCCCCGGGCACGTACAGGTACGACCTCAACGGCTTCGGGCCCTCCCGCTCGACAACGCCCCGGCGATGCGGCCATTGTTTCGACTGCGAATACAGTGTTTCCATTAATGATCGAGGCGTCAAGGAGGCTTCATGGGACCGCACCCGCACGGCTGGTGGATTCTGCTGCACATCGTGCTCTTCGTCTTCTGGCTGGGCGGAGATCTCGGGGTCTTCTGGTCGAGCCGGTTCGTCCTCAAGCCCGACCTCACTCCGGCCGCCCGGGCCACCGCGCTGAAGATCATGGGCGGGCTCGACCTGGGGCCCAAGATCTGCCTGGTGCTCTTCCTGCCCAGCGGCGTCACGCTGATGGCGCTGGACCCGCACGGCGCGCGGGTCTTCGGAATCAACCCGTTCGGCTGGCCGGTCGTCGCACTGGTCTGGGTGTTCGCGGCGGCGTGGCTGGCCGCCACGATCTCCGACCACCACCGCCCGGGCCACCACCGGTGGGTACGCCGGGCGGACTGGACGGTCCGGATCGTGCTGATCGCCGGCCTGGCCGGGACCGCGCTCTACACGCTCTTCGCCGCCGCACCGTTCGGCGTGGACACCAACCCGAGGTGGCTGGGCGGCAAGATCCTGCTCTACAGCGTCGCGATCGCCTGCGGACTGGGCATCCGGCTCACCCTGCGCCCGTTCGGACCGGCCTTCGGCACCCTGATGACGACCGGCTCCACGCCGGAGGTGGAGCGCACGCTGCGGCGGGCGATCGACGGCTGCCTGCCCTACGTGTGGGGCATCTGGGGCAGCGTGCTGGCCGCCGCGGCGCTCGGCGTGCTCAAGCCGCTCGCGGCGCTGTGACCCGGGCAGGTCGGTCAGGTGCCGCTGTAACCGAGCTGAGCGGAGATCCGGCCGGTCGCCTCCAGTAGCGACTTCGCCAGCTCGGGCGAGTCCGGCTTGAACCGCCCCACCGGCCCGGCCACGCTGACGACCGCCACCACGTGCCCGTCGTGGTCGTAGACCGGTGCCGCGATCGACGTCGCGCCGGGCTGGCGTTCGCCGCGCGAGGTGGCATAGCCGCGCTTGCGGATGGCCGCCATCTCCTTGCGCAGCTTCGCAGGGTCGGTGATGGTGCGGTCGGTGACCTCGACGAGCCGGTGCCGCTCCAGGTAGGCGTCGAACTCGTCCTCGGCGACGAAGGCCAGGAACGCCTTTGACGAACTGCCGGCGTGCAGCGGGTACGGGATGCCGATGTTGACGTCCAGCCGCAGCTCGTGCTCGGGCACCACCTGGTCGACGTACAGCCGGGTGTCGCCCCGGCGCAGCGACAGCGTGGCGGTCTCGCCCGTCTGGGCCGCCAGCGCGCGCAGCTCCGGACCGGCCATCGCGCGCAGGTCGGTGCGGGCCAGGTAGGCCCGGCCGAGCGTGACGGCCGCGTGGCCCAGTGCGTAGCGACGGGTGCTCGGGTCGACGATGATCAGATCCCGGCTGCGCAACGCCGTGAGGATGCGGTGCACGGCGGCCTTGGTCAGGCCCAGCGCGGTCGCGATCTCGGTGACGCCCAGGTCCGGTCGTCCGCTGCGCCCGAAGTAGAGCAGCACGTCCATCGCCCGCTCGACCGCCGCGATCGAGCGGGACTGGCCGTCGCCGTCCTCCGCAACGGCCGGCGCCGTCACCGCGGATGTCCGATTGGTCATGGGTGGTCCTCCACAGCGCTGTTCGTTTTTGTCCGGTCTCCCGAGCAGTGTAGGTCGCTCGATTCCGCCCAGCGAAACAGCGTGTCCCGGGTGTCGCCGGCCGCCCGGACCAAACGGCGGTTGACACGGGACACCACCCCTCGTTACGTTTCTGGTAACGGCGTTTCCTGATGCGAAACGGAGAGCCTGCCAGTGTCGGTCGACAGCATCACGTTCCGCTCGGCCCTCGCCCAGTGGCCCAGTGGCGTCGGTGTCGTGACCACTGTCGTCGACGGCCGGCCGCACGGCATGACGGCGAGCTCGTTCTCCTCGGTCAGCCTCAACCCGCCGCTGGTCTCCGTCTGCCTGGGCGTCCACCTTCCCAGCCACGCCCTGGTGGAGCGGGCCGGCGCCTTCGCGATCAGCTTCCTCGGCAAGGGCCAGGCCGGCATCGGCCAGCGCTTCGCCGGCATGCGCCCCGAGATCACCGACCGCTTCGCCGGGTTGGACTGGGCGCACGCCGAGACCGGCTGCCCGGTCCTGGCCAACGCGACCGCCTGGTTGGACTGCCGGGTCGTGCATGCCTACCCCGGCGGCGACCACACGATCTTC
Organism: Micromonospora sp. ATLC20; assembly: GCF_057196585.1. NCBI lineage: Bacteria > Bacillati > Actinomycetota > Actinomycetes > Micromonosporales > Micromonosporaceae > Micromonospora > Micromonospora sp. ATLC20. The sequence continues at coordinate 35,410 of NZ_JBXUOV010000002.1, read as the reverse complement.
GTCGGCGAGGTGCTCGCCGCGAGCACCCCCCGGGTCGGCGCCCCGTTGCTGTTCCACTCCAGCGTGTGGAGCCAGCTCGCCGACCCGCTGCCGGAGAGAATCGACATCGCGATCGGGGGCCGGCTCTCCCGCCTGCGCGCGAACACTTTGGCGATGGCCGGCTTCACGGTGCGGGCAACGCCCGGCCCGATGATCGCCGACGCCTTCCGGCCCGGCGGCGAGGATGCCACCCTCGCCGAGCTGGACCAGTTGCTGCGTGCCGGGCACACCGCCGTCACCCTGGTCGAGAAGGCCGACGCCAGCCCGGTGCAGGTGCGGGCAGTGCTCGCCGACGCCACCGTGCGCGCCCGCCGCGCCTCACTTCGGGTGCGGCTGCGGACCCAGCGCGGGCTCGGCCTGGTCAACGCCACGGTCGCGATGAAGAGCGGGGTCACCGGCTTCGACACCACCCTCAGCGGACGAGCGGACGCCCTGCGCACCCGCGACCTGGTCTTCCTCGCCCGTCAACTCGGGGTGTCCTGTCCCCGGCTCCCCGCCACCAACCCAGAGGAGTGACCCACATGTCCACCGGCGGACGGCTCATCGACGACCTCACCCCGGCCGAGCAGGATCGTGCGGCCCGGGTGGAGAAGGTGCTGCCCGCGCTGCGGGCCGCCGCCGCGCAGGCCGACGCCGACGGGGTGTTCCCCGCCGCGCACGTCGCGCTGCTGCGCGATGCCGGGCTGCTCGGCCTGGTGGTTCCGCAGGAGTACGGCGGCCTCGGCGGCGGCCTGCGCGACCTCGCCGCCGCCACCTTCGCGATGGGCAGCGCGTGCCCGTCGACGGCGTTGGCCTTCTTCTTCCACAACACCAGCGCCTCCCGGGGCCTGCTGCCGCTGGAGGCGATCGAACGCGGCCTCTTCGACGACGACGACGTCCCCGCCGTGCGGGCCTTCGCCGAGAAGGTGCTGACCCGGATGGCCGGTGGGGTGTGGCTGGCCAACTTCGCCAGCGAGGCGGTGAAGAGCTCGTCGGCCAACATCGCCATCTCCACCACCGCCACCCCGGCCAGTCGCGACGGCGTCGACGGCTGGTCGCTCAGCGGCGAGAAGTCGTTCGGCTGCGCCACCGGCGTCGCCGACACCTACCTGGTCACCGCCCGGCTCGCCGGGCACGAGACAGCGGACGGGCTGGCACTGTTCCTCGTGCCCCGGGATGCCGCAGGGGTCGCCTCACGGCCGAGCTGGGACGGCATCGGCATGCGCGGCTCGGCCAACCACGGCATCCGGCTCGACGACGTCTTCATCCCGGCCGACGAGGCGCTCACCGTGCCCGGCGCGTTCGTGAAGATGTTGCAGTGCAGCCGGGGCAGCTTCGTCGGCAACCAGCTGGCCATCACGGCGGTCTACGTGGGCGCGGCGCAGAGTGTCTACGACGACACGCTGACCAGGCTCACCGAGAAGACCTTCGCCGACACCGGCCGGCCGATCGCGGAGAGCCCCATGCACCAGGTGATCATCGGCAATATGACCGAACGGCTGGAGACGGCGTACCTCTGGCTGCGCCGCCAGTTGCTGCTGGAGACCAGCGAGCCACCGCTGCACCCGCACGCCGAGGTCTACCAGCAGTGGCGGTTGGCCAAGGGCTCGATCTGCGAGGCGTGCTTCGACGTGGCGGTCGGCGCGCTCAAGGCGTGCGGCACGTCGAGTGCCACCATGAACGGGCCCGTCGGCCGGGCGCTTCGCGACCTGGCGATGGGGCTGGTGATGACGTTCCCGCCGGAGCGCGGCCGGTTGGAGGCGGCCGGCATGGTCACCAGCAACCGGTCCAACAACCTGTTCGCGGCGGTGGCCGGGTGACCGGGCCCCACCAACCGGACCTGCCCGATCTCGCCGACCTGGTCGACGAGGTCTGGACACCCAGCGACACACCGCTCGGATTCGACCTGGAGGATCCGGCGACCGGGGCGGTGCGGCGACCGGCTGCCGGCACGCCGCCGCACCGGATCGAGGCCGCCGTCGCCGCCGCGTCGGCGGCGCACGAGGCCGGGAGCTGGGCCGCGCTACCGGCCCCTGATCGCGCCGACGTACTGGACGCCGTCGCCGATGCGGTCGAGGGCGTCGCGGCCGAGATCTGCGCGCTGGAGGCGGCGACCACCGGCGTGCCGATCCGGCAGACCACACCGCTGGGCGTGATCCTCGGCGGCTCGTTCCGGCTGGCCGCCGCCCAACTGCGGCAGGGCCCGCAGAGCCAGGAGTTCCAGCGCGAGGACGGCCGGATCGCGTACGCCGAACGACTGCCCTGGGGTCCGGCCGCCTGTGTGGCGCCGTGGAACGCGCCCGCGCCGATGGCCGCGCACAAGGTCGCGAACGCGCTCGCCGCCGGCTGCCCCACGATCCTCAAGCCCAGCGAGTACGCCCCGCACGGCAGCCAACGGCTCGCCGCCGTCGTCGGGGCCACGCTCGCCGCCTCCGGCGTGCCGGCCGGGGTGTTCCAGCTCGTGCACGGCGGGGCCGAGGCCGGTGCGGCCCTGGTCGGCGATCCCCGGATCCGGGCGGTCTCCTTCACCGGCGGGCTCGCCGCCGGGCGGGCGGTCGCGGCGGCCTGCGCCTACGACATCAAGCCGGTGCAGCTCGAGCTCGGCGGCAACAACCCGCTGGTCGTGCTCCCCGACGCCGACGTCGCCGATGTCGCCCGGGCCGCGGTCGACCTGCTCAGCACCCTCAACGGGCAGTGGTGCCGGGCGCTGGGTCGGCTGATCGTGCCCGCCGACCGGCACGACGAGATCGTCGCCGCGATCGCCGACCGGCTCGCCGGCCTGGTCGCCGGCGCGCCGTTGGACCCCGCGACCGACCTCGGTCCGCTGGTGCACTCCCGGCACCTGGCCCGGGTGGTGGCCGCCCGCGACGACCTGCTGGCCCACGGCGGAACCGCGGTAACCGGCACCACGCTGCCGGCGGCCGGGCCGCTGGCCGGCGGGAACTTCCTCGCCCCGACGCTGGTCACCGGCGTCGCCGCCGCGCACACCGGCGACGAGATCTTCGGGCCCGTGGCAGCGGTGCACCCGTACGCCACCGTCGACGAGGCGGTGGCGCTGGCCAACGGCACGTCGTACGGGCTGGAGGCGTACGTGCTCGGCGCGGACGAGGAGGCCGCGCTGGCCGTGGCCCGCCGGATCCGGGCCGGTGAGGTCAAGGTCAACGGCTCCTCGGTGCTCAGCCTGCACCTGTTCAGCCCGCGCCCGGCGTTCGGGCTGTCCGGGTACGGCGAGGAGGGCACCGCCGAGACCCTGCGGTTCTTCACCAACCCTCGGGTCGTCGGCGTCGAGGGCGGCTTCGCGCTGCACGGCCGGTCATGACCCGGGGCGAGACCGCCCCGGCGCAGGCTTCGCCCTCGATCACGGCCGGCGGCGCGGCGACCGCACGCCCGGCCGACGTGCTGCGGGCGCTGCTGGGCGGCGCCTCGCCGGTGCACGCCCCCGGCGTACACGACCCGCTCACCGCCGCGCTGGCCGCCGAGGCCGGGCACCACGTCGTGCACCTGTCCGGTGCGGTCTGCGCCGCGGTCGAGCTGGGCCTTCCCGACCTGGGATACCTGCACGGCACACACGTCGCGGAGCGGGCCGCGCGGCTGGTCCCGGCGCTGGCCGGCGTGCCGCTGATCGCCGACGCGGACACCGGCTACGGCAATCCGCTGCACGCGATCTGGACCGCCCAGCGGTACGCGGCGGCCGGCGCCGCCGGGCTGCACCTGGAGGACCAGGTCAGCCCGAAGCGCTGCGGCCACCTGGCCGGCAAGGAGCTGTTGGACATCGCGGGTGCGACGGCGAAGATCCGGGCGATCGCCGAGGCGGGCACCGGCCTGGTGCTGATCGGCCGCACCGACGCCTACTCGGTGGCCGGCCTCGACGAGGCGATCGAGCGGGCCGGCCGGTTCGCCGACGCCGGCGCCGACGCGGTCTTCCTGGAGGGTGTGGACACCGCCGAGGAGTTGGCGGCGGTGCGTACCGCGCTGCCCGGCGTACCCCTGGTGGTGAATCGCTCGGAGGCGGCTGGTGTGCGCGCCTTCCCACCCGACGACGCGCTCGGCGCGCTCGGGGTCCGGGTCGTGCTGCACCCGGTCGCGCCGATGCTGGCCGCGCTGCGCGCGGCTGCCGCCGCCTACGCCGCGATCGGCCGGGACGGTCACGCCGGCGCGGTGCCCCGGCTCGCCTGGTCGTCGTTCACCGCGCTGGTCGGCCAGGACGATGCGCTGACTCTCGATCGGAGGTACGCCTGATGCACGTACTGATCGCCGGAGCGGGGCCGGTCGGGCTGACCGCGGCGCTCGCGCTGGCCCGCCGGGGCTGCGAGGTGACCGTGCTGGAGGCCGGTGACGCCCTCGCCGCCGAGTCCCGTGCCTCCACGTTCCACCCGCCGACGCTGGAGATGCTGGAGGCGTTGGGGGTCGGCGCGGACCTGTTGGCGCGCGGGCTGGTGGCGCCGACGTTCGCCTACCGGGATCGCCGGGAGGGACTGATCGCGGAGCTGGACCTCTCGGTGCTCGCCGAGGACACCCCGTACCCGTACCGGGTGCAGTGCGAGCAGTCGAAGCTGTGCGTGATCCTGCTGGCGCACCTGGCCGGGCAACCGACGGCCCGGGTCCGCTTCGGTTGGCCGGTCGGCTCGGTACGACAGGCCGCGGATCAGGCCGACGGCGGTGTGGTCGCGGTCGCCGAGGACGGCCGGGAGGTGGCCGGCGACTGGCTGATCGCGGCCGACGGCGCCAGTTCGGCGGTACGGCGGGCGCTGGAGTTGCCGTTCGACGGGATCACTTACCCCGAACGGTTCCTGGTGGCCTCCACCGACGAGGACCTGCCAGTTCTGCTCGGCCCGCTGGCGTACGTCAACTACGTCTTCGACCCGGTCGAGTGGTCGGTGCTGCTGCGCACGCCGGACCACTGGCGGGTGCTGCTGCCCACCCCCGAGGACACCCCTGACGCGCACGAGCTGGGCCGGCTCGACCGGCGGCTGCGGGCGATCGCCGATCCGGGCCGGCCGTGGCGGGTGGCGCACGCCAGTTTGTACCGGGTGCACCAGCGGGTCGCCGCGACGTTCCGGCAGGGGCGGGTGCTGCTGGCCGGCGACGCCGCGCACGTCAACAACCCGCTCGGTGGGCTGGGCATGAACTCGGGCATCCACGACGCGGTCGCCTACGCGCAGGTGCTGGCCTCGGGCAGCCCGGCACCGGACGGTGGGGAGCTGGACCGGGCGGTGACGGCGGTGGCCGACGAGCGGCGCCGGATCGCACTGACCTACGTGCAGGAGGTCTCCGACCAGAACTACCGCCGGATGCGGGCCACCGATCCACAGTTACGGTCCGCGCATCTGGCCGGTCTGCGCGCGCTGGCCGAGGATCCGAAGGCGGCCCGCGCGTATCTGCTGCGCAGCTCCATGATCGCCTCGCTGCGCCCCGACACCGGACAGCCGGTGGTACGGGCATGACGGCACCCGGCGGCGGCCCGGTGATCGAGCGGGTCAACCCGTCCAGGGTCACCGAGCTGGTCGGCACGGTCGGTGTGAGCGGGCCTGAGCGGGTGGACGTCCTGGTCCGCCGGGCCGACGCCGCGCAGCGGGGCTGGGCGGCCACCGGCATCGCGCGGCGGCTCGCCGCGCTGGCCGCCGGCGCCGACGCGATCGCCGGGCGGCTCGAACCGCTGGCCGGGCTGCTGGCCCGGGAGTCGGGCAAGGTGCTCGCCGACTGCCGCGGCGAGGTCGGGTTCGCCGGCACGTACCTGCGCTGGGTCATCGAGCACGCCCCGGCGGCGTACGCGGATCGGGAGATCGACGACGCGGCCGGTCGGCTGCTGCGGCTGCCCCGGCCCTACGGTGTGGTCGCCGCGATCACCCCGTGGAATGCGCCGATCATCCTCACCCTGCTCAAGGTGGCCCCGGCCCTCGCCGCCGGCAACGCGGTGGTGGTCAAGCCCTCGCCGCTGGCCCCGCTGGCGGTCTCGGAGGTGCTGCGCCTGCTCGCCGGGGCGCTGCCCGACGGGACGCTGGCGGTCGTCCACGGCGACGCCGCCGCCGGTGCGGCGTTGGTCGGACACCCACTGGTGCGCAAGGTGGCGTTCACCGGCGGCGGCGTGGCGGCCCGGCAGGTGGCGGCGACCGCGGCCACCCAGACCACACCGGTAGTGCTGGAGCTGGGCGGCAACGACGCGGCGATCTTCCTGCCGGACGCCGACCTGGGCACCGAGCCGATGCGCCGGCTGGTCCTGGCGAGTTTCGCCACCAGCGGCCAGGTGTGCATGGCTGCCAAGCGCCTGTATGTACACCGCGGCCGCCGCGACGAGTTCGTGGCGGCGTACCGGGCCGCCGCGGCGGAGGTGCTGCGCGTCGGTGACGCGCTCACGCCGGGGGTGAGCATGGGCCCGGTCATCTCGGCCGGTGCCGTCGCCCGGATCGAGCGGATCGTCGCGGCGGCCGTCGCCCGGGGTGCCACGGCGCTGCCGCTGGGCACTGTCGACGGTGGCACCGACCTGGCCGGCGGGTACTTCGTGGCCCCGACGCTCGTGCTGGACGCACCGGACGACGCCGAGGTGATCACCGGGGAGCAGTTCGGGCCGACGGTGCCGCTGCTGCTCTACGACGACGACGAGGAACTGCTGGCCCGGGTCAACGCCGACGAGCTGGGCCTTGGCGGTTCGGTCTGGTCGGCCGACGAGGAGCGGGCGTTCGCGCTGGCCCGTCGGGTCGAGGCGGGCTTCGTCTTCGTCAACACGCACAACCGCACCGGGCTGTCGCTGCGGGCGCCGTTCGGTGGGGTGAAGCGCTCCGGCTACGGCCGTGAGTACGCCGAGGAGGGGCTGGCCGAGTACGCGCAGACCTGCGTCGTGCACGCGCCCGGCCCGTTCCGGCCCGGTGGCGCCGGGCTACCCGCCAACGCGTACCCGGGCTGAGGCCGGGCCGCGTCGGTCCAGCACTGCCGTCAGTAGTCGACGACGACGCGGGCCGCGAGGCGCGGCTTGAGCCAGCCCGCCACCTCCAGGTGGGCGGGGTGGGCCTGGTAGGCGCGCAACGCGTCCGCGTCGGTGTGTGTGCTGATCATGCACAGGTCGTAGGAGACCGGGGTCCGCAGCGTGTCCAGGGCGACGGTCAGCGTCGCGATCTCATCAATTGTGCTGGCCAGACCTTCCAGCAGTGACTTCGCCTTGGCAGCATCGGCCACATCGGCGAACTTCATCAGAACCACGTGCGTAAACACCTGTTCGTCCCCCTGTTCCCCGGCGTCGCCCGAGTGTATGTTCTGGAAACAGCGTTTCGCCAGGGGAACCGGAGCGGGAATGACCATCAGGGTTGCCGCCGTACAGTTCGAAGCCGGCCAGGACATCGAGGCCAACCTGGCCACCTGCCTGCGCCTGGTCGCCGACGCCGCCCGACAGGGCGCACAACTCGTGGTGCTGCCCGAGTTCTGCAACCACCTGGCCTGGTACACCGATCGCGCCCAGGCACACGCCCTGGCCACCCGGCCGGGCGACGATTTCCTCACCGCGATCTCCGCGAGCGCCGCCGAGCATCGGGTGCACCTGAAAATCAACGTCACGCACGCCTACCCCGACGGGCGCACCGGCGGCACCAACTTCCTCTTCGGCCCGGACGGGGCGTTGCTCGGCAGCTGCGACAAGCAGGTCCTGATGGGCGCCGAGAACGACCACCTCGACCCCGCGACCGGGGTCGGACCGGTGCTCGACACCCCGCTCGGCCGGCTCGGCATGTACGCCTGCATGGAGGGCGTCATTCCCGAGACCACCCGCGGGCTCGCGCTGCGCGGCGCGCAGGTGCTGCTCAACAGCCTGAACTCGTTCGCCACCGATGAGGCCGCGCTGCACATTCCGGTGCGGGCCGCGGAGAACCGGGTCTGGGTGATCGCCGCCAACAAGGTCGGCCCGCTGCTGCCCGCCGAGCACCTGCCGGCCATGAGCCGCGGCCTGGGCGTGCCGGAGCAGTGGCTGCACGGGGCCGGCGAGTCGCAGATCGTCGCGCCGGACGGCACGGTGGTGGCCAGGGGCCCGCGCACCGGTGAGGCCGTCGTCATCGCCGACATCGCTGTCGAGCGCGCCGACGACAAGCACCGCCCGGACGGCAGCGACATCCTCGCGGCCCGCCGACCGGAACTCTACGGCCCACTCGGGGACGCACCGGCCGGTCGCCGCCGGCCGCCCGGCGTACCGAGCCTGCCGGTCGCCGTGGTCCGGCCGCGGGACCCGGGCCAGGCGGCCGACCTGCTCGGTAAGGCGGTCGCCGAGGGCGCGCTGCTCGCCGTGCTCGCGGAGAACGCCCTCGGCGCGCACGTCGGGCCGGCCGAGGTGGCCACGGCGCTGGCACCGGCGCTGCGCGGCACCGACGGGTACGCCGTGGCCACCGCTCTCGGCCCCGACGGTCCGGTCGGGCTTCTCATCGGCCCGGATGGCGTGGTCGGCGAGCAGCCACAACTGCATCGGGCCGGCGCGGCCCGCGACGCCGTGCGGCCCGGCGGCGCGCTGCGCACCTTCGACCTGCCCTGGGGGCGGCTGGCGATCGTGGTGGGCGACGACGCGATCTTCCCGGAGACGTTCCGGCTCGCCGCGCTCGCCGACGCCGATGTGGTCGCCGTGCCGTTCACCCCGCGCGAGCCCTGGGAACTGGCGCTGGGCCTGCCCGAGCGGGCCGCGGAGAACCGGCTCAACGTGATCGCCGCCGGGCGCCTCGGCACGGGCGCCGCGGTCTTCGCCCTCAGCGCCGACTTCACCCTCTGGACCACCTGGGCCGGACCGTTCACCGGCCGGATCAGCAGCCCGCTGCGCACCGACATCGCCGCGGACCGGCCCGTCACGCATGCCGTGGTGACCCCGGCGCAGGCGGCGAACCGGCTCGTCTCCCGCCGAACCGACCTCGTCGACGGCCGCCCGTGGCGGCTCGTCCAGGCCCTCACCGAAAGGCGCTGACCCGTGGCCGACACGTTGAAACCCGTCGAGGACATGCTCGACGACTCCCCCACGGTCGACGTCCACGAGACGTTCCACCGCTACCAGATACTCCTGGACGAGCTGAAGGCCAAGATCGACGCACGGTTCGAGCTGACCCGCGACCCGTCCACCGAGCCGCTGGAGCACTACGGGGACTACCCGAACGGACCGGGCGGCTCGCTCGCCGCGTACACCGGGCCCGAGGTCGACTGGCTCGTGCGCTCCTGGTTGGGCAACCCCGCGGCCAGCTTCGCCAACCTGCACCTGACGTGCTGGCTGGGCCCGCAGGTCAGGGTGCCGCACCTGGGGTTGGCCCTGCTGGTCTGGCCCGGCGGCTGGTTCTACGTCGACTCGGTGCACCGGGTCAACATGGTCGAGCACGGCGACTACTACGACAAGTACTACGAGCCGGTCAACGATGAGTGGCTGCAACTGCGCGCCGACCCGGCGTTCGACTACTTCGTCAGCCGGGCCGGGTTCATCCGGGCCAGCCTGTCGCCGACGGCGTACTGCTACTCCTTCGACCGCAGCCCGGAGAACATCGAGAAGGTCAGCCAGGTGACCCACGCCCACGTCGACCGCTGGCTGCGCTGGGTCGACGAGGCCGAGCCGGTGCCGGCCGAGGAGCGGGCCGCGCTCGCCGAGACCGATCTGCGGATCCGCCGCAACATCGCCGACCGCGACCCGGCGAACGTGATGGGCGTGCGCTACTTCGGCGAGGAGACCACCAACCGGCTCGTCCGCGCGCTCTGGGGCGGCGACCGCGAACTCCCCCGGCCGTCGGCATGAGCGGTGCGCAGGAAGGCGGTGTCCGGTCGGTCTGGTGGGCCGTACGCGTCCCCGGCGCGCCGGCGCCGTTCGACACCGCGCACCTGCGGGTCTACTACCCGGCGCGGCCCACCGGCTCGGACGCCGAGCGGCTCAGCGGGGTGCTGGCGGCCGACCCGGCCGGGGCGCCGTACCCGGTGGTCCTGCTGGTCTCCGGCGTCAACGTCGGGCAGGACGCCTACCGCTGGCTGGCGGTGGAGCTGGCCGCCCGGGGCGTCGTCGCGGTGACCTACGACTGGGTCGGAGTGCTCTTCGCCGGCCTGCACGGGATCACTCCCGGCGTCGACCTGGACGCGGCCCGGCCGGAGGGCTACGGCAGCCGACCGACCAGCCCGTCGCTGCGCCCGGTGCTCGACTCGCTGGCGCAGCTCACCGGGCCGCTCGACGGGTTGCTCGACCTCGACCGGGTGGCGCTGGTGGGTCACTCGGCCGGCGGCACGGTGGCGCTGCAGTCGGCGCGCTTCCTGCCCGAGGTCCGCGCGGTGGCCACCTACGGGGCGCACACCATGGTGGCGACCATGCTCGGCTGGCCGGCCGGCACCGTGCTGCCGGCCCAGGTGAACAGCCCGGTCATGCTGCTCGCCGGCACCAACGACGGCGTGATCAACGGCTCAGCCGACCGGTACGGCGAGGACGCGGCCACCCGCGCCGACCCGATCACCCGCACCTTCGACGAGGCGCTGCCCGACGCGGGCGGCACCAACCTGCTGGTGCGGCTGGCCGGTGCCAACCACTTCGGCATCGTGCACCCGCTCGACCCCACCTCGGCGCGCGCCTTCCTCGACGAGGAGGCGACCGCCGACCCGGAAAGCACCCGTGCGCTCGTGGTCGACCTGCTGTCCGGGTTCCTCGCCGTCCACCTTCGCGGCGAACCGGCCGACGGCTTCGACCGGTTGCTGGCAAAGCTCGACACCACCTCTTCGATCGCCTCGTTCCGTCGGAGGTAAGCCACCATGCTCAAGAACTTCTGGTACGCGGTCGAGTTCTCCGACCGGGTCACCACCAAGCCGGCCCGGATCACCGTGCTCGGCCAGTACCTGGCTCTCTACCGCACCCCGAGCGGACGCGTGGTAGCCCTGTCCGACCTGTGCGTGCATCGGGGCGCGGCGCTTTCCGGCGGCTGGACGGCCGGCGACAACATCGTCTGCCCGTACCACGGATGGCAGTTCGAGCCGGGCGGAGCATGCACGAAGATCCCGGCGAATCAGCCCGGCCGGGGCATCCCCACCAAGGCCCGGGTCGACTCGTACCCCGTGCAGGAGCGCTACGGCTTCGTCTGGGTCTTCATGGGTGACCTGCCCGAGGCCGAGCGGCCACCGATCCCCCTCTGGCCGGAGTTCGACAACCTGGTGGAGAACGGCGGGAAGTTCCGCGCGGTGACCGGCGAGTTCCTGTGGAAGGCCAACTACGAACGGATCCTCGAGAACGGCTGCGACATCGCACACGCACCCTTCGTGCACGGCAGCGTGTTCGGCAACCGGGAGAAGCCCGAGGTTCCCGAGTACGAGGTCGAGGTGCGCGACGAGTGGTCGGCGTACGCCACGGTCAGCCTGCACCCACCGCGCTCGAAGGGCCTCTGGTCGTTGATCAGCCGCAACAACGCGGACCTGGCCAACCGCCCGCCGGTGGTCACCTCGGCCGGCTGGATGCTGCCTAACATGATCAAGCTGCACGTCCGGCTGTCGATCGGCGACCTGATCATCTACGACACCAACATCCCGATCGACGAGACGACCACCCTGGTCAAGTGGGTCGCCCTGCGCACCTTCTTCACCGGGGCCTGGGCCAACCGCAACGCGGTGCAGCGCGTCCTCAAGATCTTCTACCAGGACGCCGAGGTGGTGAACAACGTCCGCCCCGAGTTGCTCCCGTTCGACCTCGGCGCGGAGCTGCACGTCAAGAGCGACCTCATCGCGGTGCACTACCGGCGACGCCGACAGGAACTGGCCGAGCAGGGCTGGATGCTCTCCGACGCCGACCGGATCACGGGCGACGTGCCACGGCGGGAGGCGACCGTCATCCCGTCGCCGGCCCGCCGGGAGAACCCGGAACTCGCCCGCGCCTGGGTGCACAAGGCCAAGGGCGACCACCCGACCGTGGCGGAGGCGCAGCGGACCGGGCTCAGACGCATCACCGAGGAGGAGGGCGCCGACGCCGCCGCAGGAGCCGAGGCGCAGGCGAACCCCACCAGCAGCGCGACGACGACGAAGGAGCAGGCATGAGTCTCCCGCTGGAACTCTGCGAGAACGCGGTGGCCCACCTGACCGCCCGGCACCCGCTCACCGCGGTCATCGACGAGCCGCTGAGCAGCCCGATGTCGCCCGACCCGGTGGGTGCGCTGCGGGTCTGGCGGGGCGCACCGGGCCAGCCGGTGGCCAAGGTGGTCTACGTCGGGCTGGTCGTCCCGATGATCCGCCTCGACAGCCACATGGTCTTCGCCTTCACCGCCGCCGACAGCGCGGTCCCGCACTTCACCCTGGACTCGGTGTACGGCGGCGACTACTACGCCTATCACCTCGACCTGATCCCCCGGGCCGAGCTGAGCAGCCACCTGCCCTACCTGGACGCGGCGTACCAGCCGCTCACCGCGGTCTTCACCGAGGCCAGCGCGATGGACGGGCTGAGCCGGGCCGACATCGGGCCCCGCCAGTGCGCGCTGATGTCGCCGTGGATGCTGGTCGGCCGGGCCACCGAGGAGTCGTTCCGGAAGATCGGAGCCGCCGTCTCCGCGTACGCCGAGCACTGGTCCGCGCTGGTGACCGACGGCCTGCCGGCCGACGTCGTGGCCGGATTGGCCGACACCGACCTGGCCGCCCGGGACACCGCCGTACGGGTCAACCTGTTCAGCCCCGACGTCGACCCGGTCTGGGCCCGGGTCACCCGGCTGATCGGCGAGCCGGCGACCGACCGGATCCGAGCGGAGCTGATCGGCAATGAGTGAGCCCACCGCACCGACAACCGTAGCGGCGGACTCCGAACCGAGCGAGTGGCAGCAGCGGATCGCCGGCGAGTGGCACGGCAGGCCGTCGCTGTTCACCGCGACCGGCGTCTGGCAGGGCTTCGAGGACATCCGCCGCTCGTCGGTCTTCTCCGACGGCGTCACCACGTATTTCATGGACGGCGGGCTGGTCGGCGGGGGCGAGTTGGCCGGGCGCTACCGGCTGGGCGCGCCGTTCGCCTTCAGAGTGATCGACTCCGACGCCGATCGGGTTTACACCGGCCCCGACTTCTTCGGCACGGGCCAGCCGTACGGGTCCTTCGTGGACGCCCACTACTACGGCCCCGGCTGGCAGGTGGACCTGAACACCTGGAACCAGGTGCTGCCCGACGGCCAGACCCAGGTCTACTCGTCGATGCTCTACCAGGGCTGGGCTGTGGTGGGCTGCTTCAACGGCGTCTACACGCGAAGCTTCGACCACGACACCAACCCGGACACCCGGGAGCGGGTGACGCGGTTCCTGTCCGCCGAAGAGCGGCGCGGGCCGGTGCCGTACATCCTGCCGACCAAGCAGGCCGGCGCGTTCACCGGTAGCTGCGAGCTGTGGGGCGCCGACCAGCAGCTGCGCGGCACGGTCGCGGTGCGCCTCGGTCTGGAGCCGATCGACCTGCTCCGCACCCGCCGGGTCGTGCACTGGACCGGCGCCGGCCTGGACCGGCGGTACATGGTCGAGCAGCGCCGCGACGGCGACCGGCTGTTCTTCGAGGGCCCCGACGCCTGGGGCAACGCGCAGGGCTTCGGCCGCGCCAGCTACCCGTCCTGGCACTTCCACGCCGACGGCGGCGACGTGTGGAAGGTCAAGGGACGCGAGTTCGCCATCGACGCCGAACCGGGCATGTCCGCCGGCGGGCGCCTCGCCGTGGTGTACGAGCTGTTCCGGGGCAACGTGCTGGACAGCGTCCTGCACGGCCTGCTCGCCTGGGAGGCAGCCGGATGACCGCGGTGGTGGTGACCGGCGGCACCCGCGGGATCGGTGCCGGCCTGGTACGCGCGCTGCTGGCCCGCGGCGCCCGGGTCGCGTTCTGCGGACGCAGCGCGGAGTCGGTGGCAACGGCGCTTGCCACACTGCGTTCCGAAGCCTCGGTGCCGGCCGGAGCCGAGGTGCTCGGGGTACGTGCGGACGTCACCGACCGCGCCGACGTGTCAGTGCTCTGGTCGACGGCCGCCGAGGCGTTCGGCGGGGTCGACATCTGGATCAACAATGCGGGCACGAACCATGCCCGCCGCCCACTGTGGGAGCTGCCGCCGGCAGAGCTGGACGGAGTGCTCGCGGCGAACCTCGGCGGGGTGGCCCGGGCCAGCGCGGTGGTGCTCGCCGCGATGATCGAGCAGGGCCGCGGCGCGCTGTGGAACATGGAGGGCTTCGGTTCCAACGGCCAGGCCCGGCCGGGGCTGACCGGGTACGGGGCATCGAAGCGCGCGGTCACCTACCTGACCGACGGGCTGGCCAAGGAACTCGCCGCAGCCGGGGTCGCCGACAGGGTCACCGTGCACCACCTCTCCCCCGGCATCGTCGTGACCGACCTGCTCACTCACGACTACCCGCCGGACGAACTGGCGAAGGCCAAAAAGATCTTCAACATCCTCGGTGACCGGGTCGAGACAGTCACCCCGTGGCTGGCCGACCGGGTCCTCGCCGGGGGCCGCAACGGCAGCCGGGCCGCCTGGCTGACCAGCCGCAAGGCCGCCGCTCGGTTCGCCGTCGCCGGCTTCCGCAAGCGCGACCTCTTCGGCGACTCCGTCGGCGTCCCCGCGGTGACCCGGCGCGAGCACCTGTCGTGAACGGCAGCGACTACACCGTCGTCCTCGCGCTGGAGGACTTCGTGCCGACCGGTCTGGCGCTGGTCGGGTTCTGGATCCTCGCCGGGCTCTCCGCTCGGGTCGTGCCGCGGGTGGGCCCGGTCGCCCACGTCAGCGCCGTCCTCATCGGCCTCGGCGGCCTGGCCAAGTCGACCTGGAAGCTGCTGCTGGCCGGGTTCTCGATCGACCTGCCCTGGCTGGAGGCGGCGCTGTTTCCGCTGATGGCGCTCGGCGCGGTCGGGCTGATCTGGGGCCTGGCGAGCGCATTGCGCGGGCGCAGCCTGCCGTGGTGGCCGTTCGCCGCCGTGCTGGCCGTGACCGCCGGCGTGGCCGCCGCGTACGCCGTCTTCGCCCCCGTCTTCGCCCTCGCGACCACGGGCGTGACCACCATCAGCGTCCTGGCCGCGATCATCGCCGGCCGGCGGCGCGCCTGGACCGCGGTGACGCTCTACGTCGCCGGGCTGGCCTGCGTGCTGCTGCTGGTGCCGCTGCGCAACCATCCCGATCACGAAACCCTGGCCATGCAGTGGGTCGAGCAGGGCACCAACACCCTCGGCCAGGCGGCGCTGCTGGCCGCGGCGTGGCTGACCGTGCGCGCGCACCACCGGGCCTCGACCACGTCCCACCCGACCCCCGCCCAGGAAGGAGTTGTCCGCTCATGACCGACGCGCTCGGCTGGCGCCGCAAGTTCGGCGTCATCGCCCCGTCGACGAACACCATCGTGGAGCCGGACTTCTACCGGATGACAGTGCCCGGTGTGACCGCGCACTTCTCCCGGATCCACATCCGCGACCAGGACCTCTCCAGCGACGGCAACTTCGAGAACCTCCTGACCCAGATCCGCGACGAGATCGGCGGGGCCTGCGAGCGGGTGCTGACCTGCGAGCCCGACTACATGGTGATGGGCATGTCCGCCGAGACGTTCTGGGGCGGCGTCGAGGGCAACCGGCAGTTCGTCGCCCAGATCAAGGCGATCACCGGGCTGGAGGTGGCGACCGGCGCGGAGGCGTGTGAGCGGGCACTGCGCCTCCACGGCGCCCGCCGGATCGGCGTGGTGACGCCGTACCAACCGATCGGCGACACGAACGTCGAGCAGTTCTTCTCCGAGATCGGCTTCGAGGTGGTCGCGATCGAGGGTCTCAAGTGCCCGACCGCGGTCTCCATCGCCCACGTCCCGGAGGACGAGTTGCGCCGGGCGCTGCTGGCCGTGGACGGCCCGGACGTCGACGCCCTGGTCCAGTGCGGCACCAACCTGTCGATGGTCGGGCTGGCCGACGAGGCGGAACGCTGGCTCGGTAAGCCGGTGATCGCCATCAACGCGGCGACCTGGTGGATGGCGCTGCGCGAGAACGGGATCACCGACAAGGTGTACGGCGCCGGTTCCCTGCTGCGCGAGCACTGACACCGGAGCTGCCGGCAACACGCCAGCGGTGCGGGCCGGGGAGGAATCCCCGGCCCGCGCCGTTCGCCGGCTCAGCTCCGCGGGATTCCGCGACGCCTCGGCAGCACCACGACCAGGCCGACACCGAGCAGGAGCACGGCGCTGGACCAGAGCAGCAGCAGCGCCGTCACGCCCCCCTCGCCCGTGTTCGGCAGCGACCCATCGCCATTGCCACCGCCATCGCCATTGCCACCGCCGCCGCCTTCGCCCTCGTCACCGGTCGCGGCCCGCGACTTCACCGTGAACTTGGCGACGATCGACGTCGCCGCCGGGCCGGTCACCGGGTCCGCGCCCGCGTTGCACTCGGTGTCGACCTGCGGGTGGTCGAAGACGATGTTGGTGACCGTCAGCGACACCAGCCCTGCCTGCGAGGTGGTGTAGGTCCCGGTCAGCGTCGCGCCGGGCAGGACGGCGTTGGCGTCGATCGCGCCGTACGCCGGGCCTTGGAGGTTGACCGTACCGCTGCCCACCCCGCCGACCTTGACGGTCGCCTTGGGCACCAGATCGCCGGCACCGACCGGCACCGGTCCGCTCTTCGGGCCGGCCGAGAACTTCAGGCGCACCGTCACCTTGGCGCCCCGCCCAGGGTTGCTGGGCGACATGCTCAGCGTGTGCGTGGCGGTCCACGACGAGAGGCTGCTCAGCGTCTTGCAGTTCAGCTTCACGCTCTTCGGGCCGAACGGCTGGGCGGGCGTGTCGACCTCGTCGGTTGCCGTCGGCGGGTCGTCCGTCGCCGACGGCGGGAGCGACAGCGACGGTTTCGCGGAGGACGACGGCTTTGCGGAGGGCGACGGCGTTGCGGAGGCGGACGGGCTCGGCGGTGGGGTCGCGGTGCCGGTACCGCCGACGGTGAAGCTCTCCACGATGGAGGTCGGCGCCGGTGCCGCCTTGTGGTCGCGGTCGCCGGCCGCCGAGCAGTGCGTCGTGGCCGAGGCGTTGGTGAACGTGACCCGCCCGACGGTGAGCGTCGCCGCTCCGGCGGCGGAGGCGAAGTAGGTGCCGGTCGCGGTGATCGGGCCGAGCGGCGCTTCCGGGGCGACGGCCCGCGCCGGGTACGAGGACATCCGCAGCGTCGCGCTGCCGGAGAGGGAGCCACCCAGGGCCAGCGTGACGTTCACCGGCACGTCACCGGCGTTCAGCCCCACCGGCCCGTTGTCGGGGCCGGTCTTCGCCGTGAGCGTGACGGTCACGGTGTCGCCGACCTTCGGCGCGGCCGGTGACTGGGTCAGGGTGAAGGTGTCCTGCCAGACCGTCGGCGAGCTGCCGGTGCCGGCGTCGTTGAAGTAGAGCCGGCAGCCCAGCGTCCCGGCCGTGGGGCCGACCGCCGCGGCCGGCAGCGTCGCCCGGGCGGGGGCCGCCGCCGGGATCGCGAGTAGCAGCAGCAACGGCGCCAGGACGAGCGCGAGCGCTGCCACCCGGACGGGATAACGACCTCGGGTCATTGGGTCCTCCGGTTCCGGTAGGGCATCAGCACGAGCAGGCCGATGCAGAGCAACAGCAGGCCGGAGCCGACCAGCACGGTGACCGCGTACCGGTCCGGGCCGGCGCTCACCGGGTTGGCGTCGACCAGCGTCGGGGTCGACGTGCCGGCTGCGCCCGCCGGCCCGGTCGAGGGTGCCGTGGTGGCTTCCGGCGTGGCCGCCGGCGCCGAGGGCGCGGCGGGGGTCGCGGACGGGGTTCCCGGTGAGGGCTTCTGGGCCGGCTTCTTGCCGAACGTCAACGTCACCGAGACCTTGTTGGCCTCGACCTGGTCGGCGTTGCCGCTCGTAGGCAGAATCTGCGCCGCGACCACGCACTCGCGCTTGGTGCAGTCGAACGCGCCGAACTTCTGGGCCAGCTTCAGGGTGACCGTGGGCAGCTTCCCGCTGCCGTCGGCGTTGACGAACGCGGCCCCGCCGGACAGGTTGCAGTCGGTCGGTCCCTTGAAACCGGCGACGCACTGACCGACGGCGATCTGCTTCAGGTTCGGGGTGAAACCCGAACCGTTGACGATGACCTGCTGCTTGTCCGTCAGCCCGGTGGTCGCGCTGACGGTGAGGGCCGGCGCGGCGAACGCGGCCGGGGGTGCCGCCACGACGGCGAGGCCGCTGCTGGTGGCGAGCAGGGCGGCGAGCGTGAGCGCCCGGCGGCGGAAGGTTCGCACGGCGATCTCCTGACAGGTTCGGCGCAGGCCGGCACGGGCAAGTGGCGGGGCGACGCGGAGCGGGCTCACGACGGCACCGTCGTGCGTTGAGCGGGCACGCCGGAGCGGTTGACGGCGGCGTGGTCGGTACCGAGGTAGGAGCGGACCACGTCGGGGTGGTTGCGGACCTCCTGCGGGGTGCCGTCGGCGATGACCCGGCCGCCGTCCATCGCGACCAGCCGGTCGGCGAGCCGGGCGAGCAGCGGCAGGTCGTGCTCGATGATGACCATGGTGACCCCGAGTTCGTCGTGGATCCGGCGCAGCACCTCGCCCAGCGCGACGCCGTCGGTCTGGGACACTCCCGATGAGGGCTCGTCGAGCAGCAGCAGCGCCGGCTCCAGCGCCAGCAGGCAGGTGATCTCGACGATCCGGCGTGTACCGGTGGACAGTTCCCCGACCAACCGATCGGCGAGCGGGGCCAGGCCCATCAGCGTGACGAGTTCCTCGGCCCGGTGGCGTTTGGCCTGGTCCGGGGCGGTGGCACCAAGAGCTGCGGCGACGAGGCTGGTCGGCGCGGTCCGTTCACCGGCCACCATGACGGTCTCCAGCACCGTCATGGTGGCGAAGAGCCGCGCGTCCTGGAACGAGCGCACCAGCCCGAGACCGGCCCGCCGCTGCGGCGACAGCCCGGTGACCGGGCGGCCGGCGAACAGGACCGCGCCCCGGTCCGGACGGGTGAAGCCGGCAATGATTTCGAACAGGGTGGTCTTGCCGGCGCCGTTCGGGCCGATGATGCCGACCACCTCGCCGGCGGCGACGTCGAGGCTGGCCCCGGCGACGGCCCGCACGCCGCCGAAGGAGCGGGCCACCTCCCGCACCGAGAGCAGCGGCTCGCCGGTCGCAGCCGGTCGCAGCGGGACGGTGCGCGGCGGCAGCGTGATCGGGCCACCGGAGCTGGCGGCCTGCGCCGGCCCGGCCATCTCATCGGTGGCGGACGGTACCGGTGCGTCGCGGCCGCGGGCGATCAGCGCGGCGATCCGGTCACGCAGCCACAGCACCGGCCCGCCGAGTCCGGCCGGCAGCGCAATCACCACGACCAGCCAGACCAGGGTCAGCGCGGCCTGGCCGATGATGTCCAGTTCCAGGAATCCGGGTACGCCGACGATCAGGAACGCCCCGAGCAGCGGGCCGCCCAGCAGCGTGATCCCGCCGACCACCACGGTGGCGACGACGTCGATGCTGGCCGAGGCCGGGAACGTGTTCACGGTGAGCTGGGTCTGCCCGTGGCCGATCACCGCCCCGCCGAGACCGGCGAGCGCGCCCGCGACCGCGTACGCCTGCAGGACCCGCACCGGCACCGCGACGGTGAACGCGCGGGCGGCGTCGGCGTTGTCGCGCAGCGCCACCAGGACCCGCCCGAAGGCACCGGCGCGCAGGTTGGCGGTGACCCACAGGCCGAGCAGCAGCGCCACCAGCGCGAACAGGTAGTAGTCGGTGGCCAGGTCGAAGGTGTGGCCGAGGATGCGCGGCTTGGGCACCTGCGCGCCATCGCCGAGCAGCCAACCCTGCCGCAGCAGGAACGTGCTGGTGGCCAGCGCGAAGGCGAGCGTGGTGACGGCGAGGGCGAGCCCGCGCAGGCGCAGCGCCGGCACGCCGACCGCGACTGCGGCCAGCGCCGCCGCCGCGCAGCCGGCGAGGATCCCCACGAACAGGTTGCCGGTCCGCACGGAGACCTGCACCGACACCGCGGCGCCGATGCCGGCGAACGCGAACTGGCCCAGGGACAGCTCGCCGGCCACGCCGGTGACCAGCCCGATCGACAGGCCGACCAGGGTGAAGCCGATGATCGCGATGAGCACCGAGGCGGTCTCATTACTGATCACGAAGGCCAGCACGGCGGCGACGGCGAAGCCCACCCCGGCGACGACCCGGCCCAGGTTGCGCAGCAGCCAGACCCGCTGGTAGGCGGCGGGCAGCGGCGGCGCGCCGATCCGGCCCCAGCCGCCGTCCTCGCCGTCACGGCGCGCGCGGACCGGCTGGGCCAGCAGCGCGACCAGGATGACCGCGACCAGGGCCAGCTCGACGAGGCCGCCGCTGGACTGACCGGACAGCAGGATCTGCTCCCCCACCCCGATGCCCAGCGAGGCGCCGAACGCGATCGGGACGGAGGAGAACCGGGCGATCACCGCGCCGGCGAGGCCCCGCACCAGCAGGGCCGGGCCGAGCGACTCAATCGACTGGGTGCCCTGGGTCGGCGCCATGAGGATCGCCGAGAAGGCGGCCACAGCACCGGCGATCGACCAGGCCAGGGTCGCCATCCGGGCCGCGGTGACGCCGTTGAGGGTGGCCGCGTCGGGGGCATCGGCGGCGGCCCGGATCGCCAGCCCGAACCGGCTGCGCTTGAGAAACATGGCGAGCCCGACCAGCAGCACCGGAGTGAGCAGCAGCATCGCGGTGAACGCCGGGCCGACCGGGGTGTTGCCGATGGTGAACGACGGCATGCCGGGCGGCGCCGGGAACGCCGGGCCGCTGGCCCCCGAGCTGTTCACCAGCAGGGCGAGCACGAGCACGAACTGGGACAGCCCGAGGGTGGCGATCATGCCGATCACCCGGGGCCGGTGGCGCAGCCGGCGGACCACGCCCAGCTCGATCGCGCCGGAGACCGCGGCGGCGGCGAGCATCCCGACCGGCAGGGCGAGCCAGTACGGCAGCACCCCGTCACCGACCAGCCGGCCGAGCACGGCGGCGCCGAACACCCCGACCGCGCCGTGTGCGAAGTTGACGAACCGGCTGGACCGGTAGACCAGCACCAGCCCGACCGCCAGCAGCCCGTACGTGAGGCCGGTGAACAGGCCCAGCACGATGCGGTCCGGGCCGACGTCGAAACCGCCGATCATCGGATCACCGCCCCGTCCACCGGGGTGGCCTCCGACGCGGGCGCGGCCTGCGCCTGCGGCGCGGGCGCGGTGTCCTCGGCTGGCGCGTGGCCACCGAGCATCAGGGCCCGGACCAGGTCCGGCTGATCGGCCAGTTCACCCGCGGTGTGCTCGGCGACCATCGCACCCTTCTCCATGAAGTAGATCCGGTCGGCCAGCGACAGCGCCACATTGACGGACTGCTCCACCACCAGCACCGAGGTGCCCAGCGCGTTGAGTCGGCGCAGCATCTCCAGCAGGCCGCCGACGACGACCGGGGCCAGGCCGAGCGACAACTCGTCGACCAACAGCATCCGGGGGCGCTGGATCAGCGTCTTGGCGAGCACGAGCAGTTGCCGCTCACCGCCCGACAGGGTGGCGGCGACCTGGTCGCGCCGCTCGTAGAGGCGGGGGAAGACGGCGAACGACGCGTCGACCCCCCGGTGCACCGCGTCGCTGCGCCGGCCCAGCGCGTAGCCGTGCATGCGCAGGTTCTCGGTGACGGTGAGCGAGCCGAACACCGCCTGACCGACCACCGTGGACAGTCCGAGCTCGATCCGGCGGGGCGCGGTCAGCGCGGTCACGTCGACCCCGCCGAGCCGGACCACCCCGGCGGCGGGGCGGTGCAGGCCGGAGAGCACCCGCAGGAAGGTGGTCTTGCCGACCCCGTTCGGGCCGCAGATCGCCACCATCTCGCCGTCGCCGACGCGTACGGCCGCGTCGTAGAGCACCTGGACCGGACCGTACGCCGCGTCGATGCCGGAGCAGGAGAGAGCGGCCGGACGTGCGCCGCTGTGCCTCAGCCGGGCGACCTCCGCCTCGTCGGCGAGCACCCGGGCCAACCGTTCGGCGTCGGCGGCGGCGGTGCGCCGGAGCCGCCGGGCGTAGCCGGCGCCGACCAGCACCGCCGCCGCGGCCACCGCCAACGCCGGAGCGGCGCCGTACCGGGTGTCGAGCAGGGCGAGCAGGCCGGCGCCGCCCAGGCCACCGGCCAGGGACAGCACCGATGTCGCCGCCACGAACGCGGGGCGGGCGTCGGGGTGGAGCACCTCGGCGGCGATGCGTTCGCCCGAGACGGCGAGCGCGACCAGCGCACCGACGGCCACGGCCAGGCCGGATGCGAACAGCACGACGCCGACCGTGGCGGGGGTGGCCCCGACGAACAGGGCACAGGCGGCGACGAGCAACCCCGCCGGGGCTGCGGCGACGGCGAGGCGCAGCGCCCGCTCGCCGCGCAGGAGCACGGCAAGCGCGGCCCCGGCGAGCAGCGCGTCGCCGATGACTCCGACGGCGCCGCGCGGACCGAGGCCGAACCCGGTGTGCAGCACGTCGGCGGCGAAGATGAGCGCGCCGGGCACGATCATGCCGAGGCCGGCCTGGGCCAGCACGGCGGTACGCGCGGTGGGTGGGCGGGTGGCGTTGTCGAACAGGGTGCGTAGCGCCGGCGGCCAGCCGGCGTCGCCCGGCAGTTCCGCGGCGGTCGCCCCGGCCAGCACGCCGAGCGCCGCGAGGACGCCCGCCGCCGCCCAGTGGTACCCGGATCCGCCTGCGGTGCCGGCGGCGAGCAGTGCGGCCAGGCCGAGCCCGTTCAGCAGCCCCACGTGCCAATACCGCAGGGCGGCCGTCGCGGCGGCGATCGCGCGGCCGGACACCACCAGGACCGCCCAGGGCAGTCCGAGCGCGGTGAGCGCGAGCAGCCCCGGCAGCGGGGCGGCTACGTCGACCACCAGCAGCAGCGCGGCGCCCAGCCCGGCGCCGGCGAGCAGCGCGGCGCGTACCGAATGGCGGTGCGGTACCCGCTGCACGACCGCGACGGTCGCGGCCGCGCCGACCACCGCGGCGGCGATCACCGCGGTCAGCACGCTGGTCAGGTCGACATCGAGACCCCGGGCGAGTCCCGCGGCGCCGAGCAGCGGCACCCCGGTCAGCAAGCCGCCGGCCGTACCCGCTCCCCAGCCCGCGCTGCGGGAACGCCATGCCCTCGCACCGTCGCGGACGGTGCCCGGCGGAACGCTCCGGCGGGTGTTGTCATCGGGTCGCAAAGGACACGTCCTCCCCGCGGTAGGTGAAGCAGGCGCAGCCGCTGTCGTAGCCGAACGCCCGGTAGCCGTTCGAGGCGGCGAACCGGTCCGGGCCGAGCCGCCCGGAGAATCCGGTGGCCGGCTGGAACTGCGTGCCGAGCCTGCCCACGGCCGCCAGCCACCGGTGCGCGTTGAGGTTCGCGCCGAGGTCCTTCGCGCCGATCTGCAGCAGCAGGACCGCGTCGCAGTACGGGAAGGCCACGCGGGCGTTCTCTCGGGTGCCGAACGACTCCCCCGCTGCGGCGAAGATGCCCAGGCAGGCTCGTTCGGGGTCGGTGGCGGGGAAGGCGTACTCCCGGTCGGCGACGTCCTGGCTCGGGTTGAAGCCGATGCCCACCGCCCCGGTCAGTGCCTCGCGCGGAATGATGTCCGGGTTGCCGATCAGGAAGCTGGGATTGTCGTAGCTGGAGATGCCGTACCGGGCGGTGAAGCCCTGCGCGGAGGCGGAGGTGAGGAAGAAGGAGGCCAGCCGGGTCCCGCCGAGGAAGAAGACCCGCTCGACGCGCTTGGCCCGCAGGTCGACGGCGGCCTGGTTGAGCCCCGTGTTGAGGGTGCCCAGGTCGGTGGAGTCGATCCAGGCCACGGTCGGGGTGATTCGCCGCTGCTTCAGGTACGGCACCACGTGCTGCTCGTACATCGCGCGGTTGGCCGGTGCGTCGACCGCGACGATGCCCGCCTGCCGGGCACCGTCGAAGAAGCCCTGCGCGGCCAGCGCCGGCAGGTACGCGCGCACGAAGTCGTCGTACGCGGGATAGGCCGGGGCGAACAGGTATGGCGCGAGGCGCTGGCTCGTCGCCTGGTCGATGGTGATCAGGGTGGCGTCGAGCACCAGGGTGTGCCGCTGTGCGTAGCAGGGGCGGGCGTTGGCCTGCAACTGGCCGGTGAGCACGACCGCGAACGCGCGGTCGTCCTGGGTGATCTGGTTGCAGAGCTTCTCCTCGGCGGCCGGTGAGTCGTCGCTCGCCTCGTAGTTGCGGAAGATCGCTCGCATCCGTCGGCCGGCGATGCCGCCGTTGGCGTTGACGTGGCTTTCCAGCGCCCGCATCTGGCGTACCGGGTCGCCGGCCGAGGCGGTGTTGAACCCGGTCAGGTTCGCCGTCTTGGTCAGGTCGGTGCCGACGAACACGACGGTGACCGCGTCGGCGGTGACGCCGGGCCCGACGCCGGTGCCGTCGGCGCCGCCCACTCCGGGCAGCACCGCGCCGCAGCCGACGAAGGCGAGCAGCGCGGCGACGGTGGCGACGGCCGCCCGTACCGTCAGGGCCCGGTCCCAGCCGGTGGTGTGGGTGCCAGGATCGCGGCTCATCGAGGGCTCCCGAGGTAGGTGTCGAGCGCGGCCAGGTCGATCACGGCGGCGGCGCTCTGGCTGCCGGCGCGTGCTCCGGCCGGCGTGGCCGCGCCGGGGCGGGCGGCGAGCACCGCGTCGAGGGCGGTGAGGTCGATGACCGCGGTGCCGGCGGCCTCGGTACCGGATCCGTTCGGCAGTCCGGCGTCGCCGAGCAGGTCCCGCAGCGCGGCGACGCTCAGGTGGGCGTTGGCCCGTCGACGTAGCCGGCCGGCGCCGGGAGCGTCGTCGAAGACGAGGTACGCCCCGAGCGAGCTGACCCGCACGACGGACGGCAGCAGCGTGCCGGCCGGGGCCGTCGCGGGCAGCGGCGGGCGGTCGCGGCGGTTGGCGATGCGCCGGGCGATGCCCACGACGATCAGCGTCCCGCCGAGCAGGTGCACCAGGAACAGGGCCCACGGGTACGTCCGGAGCGTCACCTCGGCCGGGCCGAACCCGCCCAGGTCGGCCTGCACGGTGTACCGGCCGAACGCGGCGAACGGGGTGGTGACGGGCACCCGGTAGGTGCGTGTCTCGCCCGGCCGGACGCCGCCGGCACCGGGTGTGCTGATCCGGTCGCCGCCGCCGTCCTTGCCGATCCGGACGTTGAGGGGCGGGTTGGGCAGCGGGTGCGGCCCAGGGTTGTGCACGGTGTAGACGAGGGTCCGGGTCGCGGCGGCGCCGAACAGGCTCCGCCAGCCCGGTCGGCCGGCGATCCTCGCCTCGACCAGGTCGAGGCGGACCGGGGCGGCCGAGACGGTGGGGGTCTCCCCCATGGTGTGCCCGGTGAGTTCCAGCGGCGCGTCGACCTGGCCGCGCGCGGTGCCGCCGACCAGCGTGGCGTGCACGACGCACGGGCAGGGCACCGGCGGGGTGCCGAGCACGAGCTGCACCGAGAAGGTGCCGTCCGGGCGCACCGGAACGGCCAGGGCGGCCCGTGTGTCGCAGGAGGCCGAACCGCCGACGGCGAGTTGCCCGCAGGTGACGAGCTGGACCAGTGCGCCGCCGGGCCAGCCGGTGCCGTTCACCCCGAGCCGGTCGCCCGGTGCCGCCGCCGGGGCTGCGAGGGTGAGTTCCTCGGCTGCCCACGCCGGCGCGGTGGGCAGTGCCAGCCCGATGACCAGCCCGCAGACGACGGCGATCAGGGTGCGTCCGATCCTCGTCATCCGGCCTCCGCATGCGCGCGGACGCGTCGGACGCCGCGGGGGCGGGCCACCTGGGCGCGGCGGTGCCTGCGCCAGGCCACGACCGCGGCGGCGATCAGCGCGGCGAGTGCGGCGACGCCGGTCCAGGAGACGACGACGGTACGGGTGGTCCGCACCGTGAGCACGCCGCCGTCGGCCTTCGCCGTCACGGTGGCGGTGACGAGGTCGACCGGCCACAACCCGGTGAACCGGGTACGCATCCGCGACTCGGCGCCCGGAACCAGGTCGAGCTGTCCGGTGGCGCCACGCTGGTGGATCCGGTGTCCGAACATGCCGGAGGCGGTGACCGTGATGGTCGGGGCGAGGCGCAGGTTGCCGGTGTTGGCCAGGGTGTATTCCAGGGCACCGTCGACCGGCGTGGGCAGCCAGGGCGTCGGGTGGTCCAGATCCAGGTCGGTGAGGTTGAGGCCGGGCGTCTCCGGCCCGGCGATCCGCAGGTAGATGCGGGCGCCGACGGCCCGCTGCACCGCGACGGCGACGCCGTTGTGCTCGCTCCGACCGCCCGGGACGGACTCCATCGCGACGATGCCACCGATGTGGTCGCCGGGACTGGCGTTCGTCGGGATCGTGATGGTGAACGGGATGTCGGCCTGCGCCTTGGGCGGTAGCACCACGGTGCCGGCGCCGACCACCGTCCACACCCCGATGTCCGACTGCTTCTCGGTGAGCTGGCGCAGCGCGAACCCGCCGTCGCGCGCGGTGTTGTAGGCGTCCGCGCCGTACACGGTGAAGGTGCGCTCGGTGTCGGTGCGGTTGATCACCCGCACCGAGTCGGTGAGGGTCCGGCCGGGGGGTGACTCGAGGAAGAAGTAGAGCCGGGGGGTGGGCCCGGCGTTGGCCGGCGGGGTGGGCACGACGGCCCACTCGCCGTTGTCCGCCGCGACGGCCGGCCCGATCGGGACGACGGTCAGCGCGATGGCGGCGGCAGCGGCGGCGAGGACTGCCGCGCCGGTGCGGAGGCGGCGTGGCCAGAGGGGGTGACGCACGCGGTTCCACCCTTCGACTGGTTGGTGTGGGGGCGGCCGGCTCGGCCGGCCGCCCCCACCTCGAGGCGGTCCTCAGCTCAGGGTGAGGGTGAGGGTCGCGGCGTAGGTGCCGGCGAGTTGGTTCGCCGGCACGGAGAGGGTCAGCCCGGCTGAGGCGTCGAAGCTGCCGCCCGTACCGGTGGCGCTGGTCGGTGCGGAGCAGAGCGTCGCCGCGTCGACCGTGCCCGGGGTGCCAGCCACCGCGGTGACCGCGTTGGTCGCGCCGGCGGTGTCGACGCAGGCCGGTGTCCAGGACAGGTTGCTCTTGGCGATGGTTCCGCCCGGGGTGCCGGTGAAGTCGGTGACCGTGCCGACGAGGCTCCACCCGAAGGTGCTGCCCCGGTGGTCGGTCACCGTGACGGTCGACAGGTTGCCCGTCGCCGTCTGTACGCTGCCGCCGACGGTGACGCCGGAGAACGGGATGTTGCCGGTGCCGGGGGCGCGAGCCATCGACAGGTTTCCGGCGGTCACGGTCTCCGACAGGTTGTACGACAGGGTGCAGTTGCCGGTCGTGGCCGAGCCCGTCTTGGCGGTGCACGAGTCAGCCGATCCGGTCCAGGCGGAGATTGCGAACAGGGCGCCGGACTGCGCGCCGACGTACGCGGTGGTGCTGTCCGTGACGGTGAAGGTGGCGTTGATACCACCGGTGGCGCCGGCCGTGGCCGTCGTTGCCGGGTCGCTCGTCGCGGGCGGCGGCGGGGCGCCGGTGAGCGCCTTGTAACCGCCGATCGTGACGGTGCTGCCCGGGTTCCAGTTGGTGCCGGTGACCGTCACCACGGTGCCGGAGCCGCCACCGCTGGGGGTGATCGCGATGCTCGGCGAGCCGAGGATCGTGATCGGGACGGAGACCGTGTTGGTACCGTCCGAGACCGCCACGGTACGTGCTCCCGTGGTGGCGCCGCTGGGCACCGTGAGCGTGCCGGTGCCGGCGCCGGCGGCGTCGGTCGTGCCCGTGCCGGCGCCTTCGGCCGTTCCGGTGCCGTCGGCCGCGCGCAGTGTCGCGGTCAGGGCGGTGGACGGCGCGAGACCGGTCACCGCGTAGTTGATGACGTTGCCGGCCCGGGCAGCCCCGGTCACGGTCTGGCCGGTCACCGAGGTGACCGAGACCGTGCCGCCGAAGACGGTGAAGTTCTCCACGATGGAGGTCGGGACCGGTGCTGCCTTGTGGTCCCGGTCGCCCGCGGCGGAGCAGTACGTCTTGGCGATCGGGTTGTTGAGGATCACCCGGTTGACGGTGAGCGTCGCGGCTCCGGTCGCTCCGGCCACATAGGTGCCGGTGGCGGTGATCGGGCCGGTGGGGGTGTTGCCGGGGATCGGACCGGCGGGGTAGTTGGTCTGCTGGAGGGTGACCGGGCCGCTCTGCGAGCCACCCAGCGCCGCCTCCACGACGATCGGCACATCACCGGGGTTGATCGCGACCGGGCCGTTGTTCGGACCGGCCGCCGCGGTGAAGGTCACCGTCACGGTCTGCCCCGGGCTCGGCGTCGCCGGCGTCTGAGTGAGCCCGAACGAGTCGGCCCAGTTCGTCGGCGAGCTGCCGGTACCGGCGTCGTTGAAGTACAGCCGGCATCCCAGGTTGCCCGGGGTGGGGCCGTACGCCTGCGCGGGGGACACGCAGACCGCGGTCGCGGCGGCGGCCAACGCCGCCACGCCCACCGCTGTTGCCGTAGTTCTGAGCAATCCCATTGCGGTCCCGCTCTCCTTCCTGTGGGGAACGGTGCGCCCCTTGCTGCTGTTTCGCTAGTGGAAACAACAGTTTCCAAAATTGGATAGGTTCATAAAGGCAGCCAGCCAGCCCTCCTGTCAATAGCCGGACAGGCGATTTGACGCCGGCCGATGTGATCGACTCCGCGGACCACCGAAGCGCCGGCGGCGTGTTCCGCGACACGGCCTTGGCAGGGGGCCCGAGATGGGGCAGAGTATGGAAACGGCGTTTCCATAAGGAGGTCCAGGTGCGCTACGTGATCATCGGGTGCGGCAACGTCGGCATGGAGCTGGCCCGTCGTTGGGTCTCGGCCGGCCACCAGGTGATCGGCACCACCACCTCCCCTGAGCGGGTGCCCGAGCTGGCCCCCGTCTGCACCGAGGTGGCGATCCTCCGTGGCAGCGACCGTCCGGCCGTCGAGCGGGTCACCCGGGACGCCGACGCGGTCGTGCTCACCGTGAGCCCGCGCATCGCCCGAGCCTTCGACGCCGACCAGCGCATCGCCGAGTACGCCGACACGCTCACCGCGTCCGCGCGCACCGCCGCCGCCGCGCACCCCCGGGTGGTCTTCACCAGTTCGGTGTCGGTCTACGGTGCCGGCCAGGGCGCGCTGGTCGACGAGGCCACCCCGGTCACCGACGACCCGGACGCCTCACCCCGCAACTTCATCGCCGCCGAGGCCGCCGTGCTGGCCGCCCCGCGCGGCGCCGCGCTGCGGATCCCCGACGTGTACGGGCATCCGCGCGACCTCGACTATCCGACCCGGGTGAAGCTGGCCCACGAACTGCTCGGCGGCAGTGTGCCGTTCTCGGCCGAGGCCCTGCACTACCGCATCGACTACCGCGACGCCGCCGCCGCGCTGGACTTCGTGGTGACCCGCGACCTCACGGGCGTGTTCAACGCGGTACCGGACGCGGTCGTGCCGCAGACCAACCAGGCCGTCCTCGACGAGCTCTGCGCCGCCGGGGGCTGGCCCGCGCTGACCTACCGGGGTGAGATCAGAACCCCGTTCGTGCCGATCAGCTCCGGCAAGCTGCGCGCGGAGGGCTTCACCTTCGCGCACTGAACGCATTCGTTCACTGTGGACGCCAGGCCGGAACCGGCTCAGTTCGCGGTCCGCGCGAGGTGACGCCCGACCAGCCGGCCGAAGGCCATGGCCGGCGTCAGGCACATGCCGGAGCAGAACGCGTTGCCGTTGACAGCGGCGGAGCCGATCACCTCACCGACGGCGAACAGACCGGGAATCGTCGTGCCGTCCGCACGGCGTACCCGCAGCAGCTCGTCCACGTCCAGGCCGGCGAACGTGATCAGGGTGACCGGATGGTTCTCCAGCGCGTAGAACGGCGGCTCGACGATCGGCGCCGGCAGGTGCGTTCGGCCGAAGTCGGCATCCCGGCCGTCGGCGACGAACCCGTTGTAGCGGGCCACCGTGGCCGACAGCCCCGCCGGGTCGATGCCGGCCAGCCCGGCGAGTTCCGCCAGCCCGGACGCCCGGTGCACGCCGCGCCGCCGGCCGCACTGGGCGTCCAGCTCGGCCGCGCTCCAGCCGTGCACCATCGGGTACGACTCGCGTAGGGCACGGGCGTCGAAGACCGTCCAGAAGGTCATCCGGTCCACAGTGGTCAGCAACCGCTCCTTGCGGTCGATGCTGGGCTCGTCCTCGGCGATCCAGCGACTTCCGGCGCGGTCGACGTAGATCTCCCAGGGCGGCCGCTCCGGCGCCACCAGGTGCGGCCGGTGCGCCCAGTCGACCCGAAGGTCGCCGTCGACCGGGGGCAGCCCGCCGAAGGTGGGGATGTAGCGGCCCAGGCCCTGCAGGCCGGCGCCGACCGACCGGCCCATGAGCAGGCCGTCGCCGGTCGAGGTGGGCGCCGCCGAGGTGGTCAGCGGCGCGCCCTCCAGCTCGGCGAACAACTCCGGCGCGTACCCGAATCCGCCGGTGGCTAGCACGACGGCGGGTGCCCGCCACCGCGCGCCGTCGGCGGTGGCCACCCCGACCACCGCGCCGCCCTCGGTCAGCAGCTCGGTGACGCGCACCTCGCAGCGCAGATCGATGCGGCCGGCGGCCCGATGCGCGTCGAGCATCGGTCGCAGCACGGCCAGAATGGCCGGACCGCCGGGGACGGTGGTGGCGTGGACGGTCCGCGGCGTGCGGTATGGCTCGTGCCCGTACACGATGCGGGGCGTGCCCGGATCGACTGTGAGCCCGGCGGCGAGCAGCCACTCCAGTACCGCCGGCTGTTCGCGCAGCGTCAGCCGGGTCAGGTCGGCCCGGGCGGTGCCCCGGCTGATCCGCCAGACGTCGTCGAAGTGCCGCTCGGGGTCGTCGCTGATGCCCCGCTCATGCTGCAGCGAGAAGCCGCCGGCGGACAGGTGCCCGCCGGAGTACGGCAGGGCGCCTCCAACGTCCGGCGCCTTCTCCAACAGCAGCACGGTGCCGCCCGCGTCGGCGGCGGCGATGGCACAGGCCAGGCCACCCGGCCCGGCGCCCACAACGATCGTGGTCGGCACATCCACCTCCGGCACTCCCGATGCGTTTCCGTGGAAGTGACAGTGTTTCCATAAAGTCGGACGCCGTCAAACGTCCGCGCATGCCCGCCGACGGGTGGAGGGCCGTTGGGCCGCCCAGCGATCGTTCCGAGCACCGCGGGGTGCGACCGGGGTTTTCAGTCCACCGGGTGGTTGGGGATCCTCGATCGGACGGCCAGGCCGTACAGGCAGACCAGCCCGGCCAGAATGCCGAACAGGACGAACGGGCCGGCGGGGCGCCAGTTGTCGTACAGGGTGCCACCGGCGGCGAACGCGATCATGATGCCGATGCCGCCGCTGAGCGCGAACGTTCCGATGACCGAACCCCGGGTACGGCTGGGAGCCTGTTCGGCGATCAGCACCTGACTGGAGATGACGGCGCTGACCTGGCCGAGCCCGATCAGTGCGGCGACGGCGTAGCCGAGCGGGCTGAACGGGTCCCCGACGAAGATCGTGGCGGTGTAGCCGAGGGCTGCGGTCCCCAGAGAGATCAGCACCGCGTCGGTGCGGGACAGCCGGTCGGCGATGATGCCGATGGCCGGTGCCCCGATCAGCGCGATGCCGTTTGCCACTCCCAGCAACAGACCCGCCTTGGCCAGCGCCTCGGCCTCGCTGAGCCCGAGGTGCTGGGTGCCGTACTGCTGTGCCCAGAGGGTGAGGTAGGCGCCGACGAGCGCCAGGTCAGCTCGGGCGACGAAGGCGCTGAGGTAGGCGAAGGAGACGCCGGGGCGCCGGGTTTCGGCTACGCCCTCGCGCAGCAACCTGGGGATCGGGATGTGCTCGGAGTGCGTTGTCGCCAGCCCGCCCCGGAGGGTGAGTCGCATCAGGATCGCGGTGAGCAGGGCCAGCCCGCCGACGACGAGGTAGGTCGCCCGCAGCGCGGCGATCGTGTCCATCCCGATGCCCTCGAAGATGTCGGGCAGTTTGATCAGCACGAAGAACGTGACGAGCGCGCCGAGACCGTTGCAGAAGCCGAGGATCCCGTTGGCCCTGCCGCGGGTGGTGTCCCGGACGTAGTCGGCGACCACGGCCGTGAGCATCACGGTGACCATCGCCACTCCGACGGCGGCGACACCCCGGGCCAGGTAGTAGGGCAGGACCGAGCCAAGGAACGGTGCCATGCCGACGCCGAGGCCGAGCAGAATGTAGCCGCCGACCACGATCGGGCGCCGTCCGAGGCGGTCGGACCAGGCACCGGCCAGGCCGACCGCCGCGATCAGGACGATTTCGCTGATCAGCCCAGCGGTGCCCACGATCGAACCCTGCTCCCCCTTGGGCACACCCAGGACGGAGGTGAGTAGTGCCGTCTGCGCGGCCGGGATGAACGTGAACGTCATGATCGACGTCAACGCCAGCCAGTAGTACCCGCTGATGTTGGTCCGGGTCGTGCCCGGTGAGAGCTGAAGTGGGCCGAACCTGGTGGTCTGCTCGGCGGCCCCCGGCGGGGCGGCGGTGTCTTCCTGGCTGCGATGCACGCTGGCCCCCTGCCCTGTGACGGCATGAATGGAAACACTGTTTCCACACACTAGCGGGTCAGGGCCCGGACGTGATGGCGTCGGTGTGGCGCATTTCTCGCCACCCGGTCCCGGTCCGGCGCCGTCGACCCGTCCCCGGTTGCGCGACCGGCGGGCTCAGGACGCCGACGACGCCGCAGGCGTGTGCGAACGGAAAGCGGGTCAACGGCCGGAAGCGGTTGGTGCGCCCCGCCTGGGGCAGCGCGAGCCCGCGCTTCGCATCCGGCCGTCGTCGCCGGCTGGATCGCCGAGACCCAGGCAGAACGCGGTTCGGGTCAGGTGGTGCCGCGGACGACGAGCGTCGTCGGCAACACGGTCGGCTTGGGCGGGTCGTCGCCGCCGTGCAGCATGGCGACCAGCGCCTCGGCGGCGGCCGTACCGAAGCCGGGCTTGTTCTGGGCGACGGTGCTGAGCCCGGGCGGGATCAGCGCGGCCACCTCGATGTCGTCGAAGCCGACAATCGCGATGTCGTCGGGGATCCGTAGGCGAGCCGCCTGGGCCGCCCGCATCGCGCCGACAGCCATCTCGTCACCGGCGACGAACACTGCGGTAGGGCGGTCGTCGAGGGCGAGCAGCCGGTCCATCGCGGCGTGACCGCCGTCGAGATAGAAGTCTCCCTCGACGACGTGGCCGTCGGCGAGCGGCAGGCCGGCTCCGGCCAGCGCGGCCCGGAAGCCGACGAGCCGTTCGGCTCCCGGCCAGGTTCGCAGCGGGCCGGTGATGGTGGCGATGCGCCGGTGACCGCGTTCGACGAGGTGGCGCACGGCGAGCGCCGCGCCGCCGGCATTGTCCGAGGTGATGTAGGTCGACGTCGGGCCGTCGACCCGCAGGTCGAGAGCGACGCACGGCACCTGGGCTTCGACGAGGGCGAGCACGGCCGGGTCCCGGGTGCCGTTGTCGATGATGACCGCGCCGTCGAGGTTGTGCTGGCGGACGGCGCGCACGTATCGCTGCCCGTCGTCGGGCCCCGCCGCGTCGTGGCCGGCGAGCATGAGCAGGTTCAGCCCGTGCGCGCTGAGCGCCGTCTTGAGCGCGACGAGGATCTCCTGCAGGAATGGGTGGCGCCATCCAGGGCGGCGATGGTCGGTGTCCCATACCAGGCCCACCATGTTGGATTTCTTCGTGGCGAGCGTCCGGGCCGACCCGTTCGGCAGGTAGCCGATCTCGGCGGCCAGGTCGAGGATGCGCTGGCGGGTGTGCTGGCTGACGACCTCGGGGGTGTTGAAGACGCGGGACACGGTGGCGACGGACACGCCGGAGCGGCGCGCCAACTCCCTGATAGTGGTCAATGTGGTGCCTCATCTGTAACCGGTTTCACGACCGTAGCGCCAGCGATGTCCGCCGGTCAACCCGCATCGACCGTTACCGTTTCTTAACTTGACACCCCCTAGCGGAATCCGTTCACACTTCCCAGGAAAGGCGCTCGCCGGCGCTCACCCGCAACTCGGCCGGCATCCGATCTTCATCTAACTCCACCCACCCCCACCACCATCGCTACGCCGACAATGTAACCGGTTTCAGGTAACCGGTTACATCGCACGAAAGGGTTCCCTGGCATGCACCCAAACCGACTGTTGCGACTGGCGGCGGCCACCCTGGCCGCCGGAGTACTGCTGACCGCGTGTGGCACCGGCACCGAGGGAGGTTCCGGCGGCGGCAACGAAAAGATCACCCTGAACGTCAACCTGTTCGGCAACTTCGGGTACCAGGACCTGTACGCCGAGTACCAGAAGTCGCACCCGAACATCACGATCCAGGAGCGCACGGCCGCCTACAACGACCACCATCGCGACCTGATCACCCACCTGGCCACCGGCTCCGGCGCGGGCGACATCGAGGGCGTCGACACGGGCTTCATCGCGCAGATGCGCGAGCGGGGCAACCTCTTCGTCGACCTGGGCAAGGACCGCCAGTCCGAGTACCTCGACTGGAAGTGGGCGGCGTCGCTGGCCAAGGACGGCAAGCAGATCGGGTACGGCACCGACGTCGGCGGCCTGGCCATCTGCTATCGGCGTGACCTGTTCGAGAAGGCCGGCATGCCGTTCGAGCGCGACCAGGTGTCGGCCGCCTGGGGCAGCGGCTGGGACCAGTACATCGAGTTCGGCAAGCGGTACGCGGCGAAGGCCCCGGCCGGCAGCGCCTTCTTCGACGGCGGAGGCCAACTGTTCAACGCCATCATCGGCCAGGCCCCGGTCGGGTACTACAACGAGGACAACGCCATCGTCGTGGGCACCAGCCCCGATGTCCGAAAGGCCTGGGACCTGACGGTGAAGGCGATCCAGAGCAACCTGTCGGCCAAGCTGATCGGCAGCTCGCAGGAGTGGAACAACGGCTTCGCGAAGGACCAGTTCGCCACCATCGCGTGTCCGGCCTGGATGATGACCAAGATCAAGGACCAGGCGAAGCACGCCGCCGGCAAGTGGGACGTGGCGAGCGTCCCGGGCGGCGGCGGCAACTGGGGCGGCTCGTACCTCACCGTTCCCAAGCAGGGCAAGCACACCGAGGAGGCCAAGAAGCTCGCGGCGTGGCTGACCGCCCCGGAACAGCAGGCCAAGGTGTTCACCGCGCGGGGCAACCTGCCGTCCATCCCGGCGCTGTACGACAAGCCCGACATTGCCCAGTACAGGGACGCCTTCTTCAACAACGCACCGGTGGGCCAGCTCTTCACCACCGCGGCGAAGCAGCTCAAGCCCCAGTACCAGGGCCCGCGAGCCGGAGACGTGCAGACCACCATCCGCGACGCCCTCGTCCGCATCGAACAGGGCAAGCAAAGCTCCGACGATTCCTGGAAGCAGATGGTCAGCGACGTCGAGCGCCTCGCCAAGTAACTCGACCCGGGGGGGGGGGGGGGGGGGGCGGGCGCGGGGCCCCCCCCCCCCCCCCCCCCGACGAGGCACCCCGGGTGGCGGACTGCCGCCGCCCGGCGGTGCTGCGCCGGCGGCTGACCGCGCTACGGGA